>NZ_VWWM01000009.1:0-161713 GCF_011752945.1 Paraburkholderia sp. Cy-641 | reverse complement strand
GCCGGCGGGCACCGCGGCGAGCGCGGTCTGCACCGCATCGCGCGCGCGGCTCGTTTCGAAGCGCATCAGCTCCGTGAACGCGTCGGTGTATTTGCGGTTGATCAGATCGGCCGCGGTGACGTTGAAGCGCTGCATCTCGTCGATCGGAATGTAGATGCGCCCGTGGCGTGCGTCGTTGCCCGTTTCCGCGACGAACTGCGCAAGCATCAGCGCCTCGCCGAGCGGCGCGGCCCAGTTCGAATCCGGTGCGGCGTCGTGGGCGGCAGGCGCCGCGGCGCGTGAAACCAGCGCCGCAAAGCTGCCGCCGACGCCGCGCACGTAGCGCCGCAGATTCGGATAGTCGAGATAGCGTGCCTGGTCGAGGTCCATCTCGAAGCCGCCGAGCAGTTCCTGCAATGCCGGATATTCCATCTTCACATCGGGCAGATACGCAGCCAGCGCCTTCGATACCGGATGCGACGGCGAGCCCCCGGCCAGCGCGGCGATTTCGTTTTGCCACCAGGCGAGCTTCGTGCGGCCGATGGTGGGGTCGCTCGTTTCCTTGACCGTCTCCTCGAACTCGCGGCGCAATGCGAAGAGCGCCGTCAACAGCGGCTGACTGGCCGCGCGCGCCTGGCGAAGCGCATAGTAGGTGCCCGATCCTGGCGGCGCCGCTTTCTGCTGGCAGTATTCGTCGAAATTCACTGGCTTGGCGTGTGAGGAAGGACTGACGGGAAGAGTGCTCGGCGGATGTCGCGGCGCCTTTGCATCGAGCCGAAAATTGTAGCATCGGCGCCGCTCGCGCAGATATCGGCAGGGGCAGACAAGCGCGAATCAATCGGTTAGAATCTCGCGCTTACGCTTTTGGGCGCGCCTTGTGCGTGCTTTTGAGCGAACAGGACAAGCGGGCAAGACGCATCGCGGCGTGCCCGGCTGCGAGGGTGGCGAAATTGGTAGACGCACCAGGTTTAGGTCCTGACGCCCGCAAGGGTGTAGGGGTTCGAGTCCCCTCCCTCGCACCATTTATCTGTAGCGAAAAACCCCGTCAAGTCTTTGGACCGACGGGGTTTTTTGTTTTGCGTTCAGACTTTTCGGGCCAGGCTTGTCATACGGCCTGTGCCCGCGGTTGCATGCATGCGGGCGCGGGCGCTGTGCCAGGTGGCCGCTGGCGCCGGGCGATTCAGGCGTCCGGCGTTCCCGGCTGCTGCTGCGAGCCTGGCAACTCCGCCTGAGCGGCGCCTTCGAGGAAACGGCGCGTCGATTCGAAAGCCTGCAGCATCTGATCCGGCCACGGCGTTTGCAGCATGACTGCCTGATGGTTTTCGAATGCCGACGACAGCAGTTTCGCCAGTTCGGGCGAACGAAGATGACGCAGCACGACGCTGAGCGCGATCGCTGTCGCCTGGCTCGCGCCGGCGGTCTGGAGTTCTGACGCGGTGAGTGCCGCGAGCTGTTTGTTGATGTCCACTGCAACTTCCCTGGATGAAAAAACGAATGAAGGCGCGCTGGCCAAGGCCGGATTCTGACATGCGTGGCCGGTTGTCGCGCGGTGGCGCGTTATGCCCGCGCTTGCACTTGCACTCGCCGCGCGTCGTGCAAGCGCTACTCGCGCGCTAGCATCGCATCGATGACCTTGTCGAGTGCGGTGCCGAACGCGGCTTTCTCGTCGTCGTCGAGACAGGCGAACATATCGCCGTTCCACCTGCGCGCGATTGGCATCACCTTGCGATACAGCGCGCGGCCCTCGGGCGTGAGCGACACCAGCACGACGCGGCCGTCGTCGGCGCTCGGCTGCCGTTGCACGAGCCCCTGGCGGATCAGCGCTTCGGCGGCGCGGCTCGCCTGGCTTTTGTCGAGATTGGCGTGCCGCGCCAGTTCCATGATCGAGAACGGCCCGAACGAGCCCACCGACGCAATCACGCGCGCCTCGGGCAGCGTCACGCCGAGCTTCGCCTGATAGCGCTCGCCGATGCCGCGCTCGGCCAGTTTGGTCAGCACATGCAGACGGTACGTGAGGAACTGCTCGAGCCCGGCTTTAACGGAGTCCTTCATGGTCGTCCCGTAGTGAGTGGAGCGGTCGTGGCGTCGTGATTGTTGCCGCAGCCGTTGCGCGGGTCAACGCACGCCGTATTTCAATCGGGTCAGCTGTTCAGCTTCGTTGGCGAGCAGGCGTGCCGCATCGCGAATCGCCACGTCGAGCGTGATCGGCCCCGGTGCCGGCGAAAAGCAGCCGCTGAAGTGTTCGGCAAGGCGCGGCAACGCGGCGGGATCGACGGCGCCCGAGAGCAGCGTGGCAGGCACACCCGCGGCACGTGCATGGGCGCAGGCGATGAAGGGCGCCTTGCCGTGCAGCGTTTGCACGTCCGAGCGGCCTTCGCCCGTAATTAGCCAGTCGGCGCCCGCGAGCGCGGCATCGAGCCCGAGTTGCCGCGCGACCGTTTCCGCGCCGGGCTCGAACTGCGCGCCGAGCATGTGCAGTGCGAAGCCCAGGCCGCCGGCCGCGCCCGCGCCCGGCTGATCGCGCGCGGTGCGCCCGAGCGCGGCTTCGAGCAGATCGGCAAAACGCGCGAGCGCGGCGTTGATCGGTGCGACCTGTTCCGGTTTGACGCCTTTCTGTGGGCCGAAGACGGCGGTTGCGCCGTGCTCGCCGGTCAGCGGATTGTCCACGTCCGACATGCCGACGAAGTTCGTGTCGGCGAGCCGCGCGTCGAGTTGCGAAACGTCGACGCGCGCCACATGGGCGAGCTGTTCGGGCGTACCTTCGAGCTCGTTGTCCTGCGCGTCGAACAGCTTCAGGCCGAGGCCGGTCAGGAGACCCGCGCCGCCGTCGTTCGTGCTGCTGCCGCCCAGCGCCACGAAAAAGCGCCGCACGCCGGCATCGAGCAGCGCGCGAATCGCTTCACCCATGCCGTAGGTGCTGCGCGCCTCGACGGGCACGCCCATTCCCACGGGGTCCGTAATGCCGACGATCTCGGCCGTTTCGACGATCGCGCTGCCGTCCGCGAGCAAGCCCGTAAGCGCTTCACGCAAGGGGCCCGCCGCGCCGCGCACACTCAGCGAGCGGCGTTCGCCGCCGCTCGCGAGCATGGCGTCGAGCGTGCCTTCGCCGCCGTCGGCCATCGGGCAGATGCGCACGCTGGCGTCGGCGCGCGCGCGCTGGATGCCGGATGCAATCGCCTGCGCGACCTGTTCTGCGCTGAGCGAGCCTTTGAATGAATCGGGAGCGATGACGACGACGGGCGAGGGCGACGAGTTCGGCATGGTGTCTCTGAAAAATTTGAGTCGTTGTGAGCAATGGCGCGGCGGGTGAAGCGAGTCGGCGATGGGCAGGCCCAACCGAGGTCGTTAGCTTAGCAGCATGGGCGCGTCGGCTGAATATGTCGAACGGCATAGGCGGAATCGGCCGGAAAGACACGGCAGTCGCATGCGCTCGAACGCAAGTTCGTCAAGCGCTCGCGCACGAGTACGAGGGACTTGCTCGGCGACATCAGGAGGGCATTCGAAAACGGCGCCATGCAGACGAAAAACACCGCGAAATGGCCCACAAAGCGGCCTGAATGCGGGGAAAAATCGATGCAATCATCGAATCCCGGCTAAGCGCGCAAATAGTTTGCTAAAATATTTGGCTCTTTGGACTCAACCGTGCTGCTGGCGGCCTGCAGCCCGCGGCGCAGGCGCGAGATCGATGCAATCGCGGCGCAATCGGCGCGAAGCGACATCGAGCAGCGGCACGGAGAAGATATAACTGATTCGCTCGAATAATTTTAGGACGATTGAAGCCATGGCAAACGTTGTTGAAAACCTCGGCAAGCTCGAACGCCGCGTGACGATTTCCCTGCCGAAGGATGCCGTGCAGAAGGAAGTGGATTCGCGTATCCGTCAACTCGCGAAGAACGTGCGCATGCCGGGTTTCCGCCCGGGCAAGGTGCCGCTCAAAATGGTGACGCAACAGTATTCGGGTCAGGTGGAAGCCGAAGTGCTGAGCGACAAGGTCGGCAAGGAATTCTTCGACATCAGCCGCACGGAGAACCTGCGCGTCGCGGGCCAGCCGAGCTTCGCGCCGAAGGCCGAGGCCGTGGAAGGCAGCTACGCGTTCGACGCGACCTTCGAGGTGTATCCGGAAGTGAAACTGGGCGACGTCGCCGAGGCTGAAATCGAGCGCACCACGACCACGATCAGCGAAGAAGAAATCGACCGCACGCTGGACATCCTGCGCAAGCAGCGCGTGCACTTCCACGCTCGCGGCGAAGCCGGCGAGCACGGCGACGGCGGCGCGGACACGGCGGCTAAAGACGGCGACCGCGTGACGGTCGACTTCGTCGGCAAGCTCGACGGCGAAGCATTCCAGGGCGGCAGCGCCGAAGACTTCGCATTCGTGCTCGGCGAAGGCCGCATGCTGCCGGAGTTCGAAACGGCGGCGCTCGGCCTGAAGGTCGGCGAAGCGAAGGAATTCGACCTGAAGTTCCCGGACGACTACCACGGCAAGGACGTGGCGGGCAAAACCGCGCAATTCACGGTCACGATGAAGAAGATCGAGTGGGCGCATCTGCCGGAAGTCGACGCTGAATTCGCGAAGTCGCTCGGCATCGAAGACGGCGATCTGACCAAGATGCGCACCGAAATCAAGGACAACCTCGAACGCGAAGCGAAGCGTCGCACGCAAGCCATCGTCAAGAACCAGGTGATGGACGCGCTGCTGAAGATCTCGGAACTCGACGTGCCGAACGCGCTGATCGAACAGGATCAGGAGCGCCTCGTGGCGATGGCTCGCCAGGATCTGGAGCAGCGCGGCGTGCCGAACGCGAAGGACGCGCCGATCCCGGCCGCGATGTTCAAGGAGCAGGCAGAGCGTCGCGTCAAGCTGGGCCTCGTGCTGGCCGAACTCGTGAAGGCTAACGAACTGCAGGCGAAGCCGGAGCAGATCCGCGCCGAAGTCGACGAATTCGCGAAAAGCTACGAAGACCCGAAGGAAGTCGTCCGCTGGTATTATTCCAACCAGCAACGTCTTGCTGAAATGGAAGCGTACGTCGTTGAAGCCAACGTCGTCGATTTCGTCCTCGGCAAGGCCAAGGTAACGGACAAGGTGGTGAGCTTCGAAGAACTGGCAAACGCAACGGCGCAAGCTTAAGCGTCGCTGCAACGCGGCGTGCCGGCTGTCGGAGCGACGGCCCGCACGCCGTTTTTTTGTGCTGTGAAGATGCGTAGTGCCGCATGCGATCGCGCGGCGCGCACGCACCGATCGTGCACTTGAATACGGGCTCGTCGCACCAACCTGTCTCGCATCTACATCCAGAATATTTCCAGACAAGGATCCATTGCATGACCTTTCGCGCCCAAATGCTGGACACGTTGACCTCCCAGTCGTCCCGGGATCTCGAAGCGCAGGCACTCGGTCTGGTGCCGATCGTCGTGGAAACGAGCGGCCGGGGCGAGCGCTCGTACGATATCTATTCGCGTCTGCTGAAGGAACGCATCGTGTTCCTCGTGGGCGAAGTGAACGACCAGACGGCCAATCTCGTCGTCGCGCAGATGCTGTTTCTCGAAAGCGAGAATCCGGACAAGGACATCTCGTTCTACATCAACAGCCCCGGCGGTTCCGTGTCGGCGGGTATGGCGATCTACGATACGATGCAATTCATCAAGCCCGACGTGTCGACGCTGTGCATGGGGCTCGCGGCGAGCATGGGCGCGTTCCTGCTGGCAGCCGGCGCGAAGGGTAAGCGCTTTGCGCTGCCGAATTCGCGCGTGATGATTCACCAGCCGCTCGGCGGTGCGCGCGGCCAGGCGTCGGACATCGAAATCCAGGCACGCGAGATTCTGTATTTGAAGGATCGGCTGAATCATCTGCTCGCGCACCATACGGGTCAACCTGTGGAGCGCATCGCGCGCGACACGGATCGCGACAATTTCATGTCCGGCGATGATGCGCAAGCCTACGGTCTCGTCGATCAGGTCGCGCACAAGCGTCCTTGATCTGGTACGGTTTTGCTCCGCTGTTTTGTCCAGAAATTGGGGCAAAAACGTCATCGGCTCGGTTGTGAAATGGTCAACATCCGTCCGGGCGTCTGCGGCAAACGCCGTTATCTTGCTCACTAGTCCTGTCTTGCCCGAACTGCGAGGCGGGGGCAAACGGCGTATCATGTAATCCGGTGTCCGGAGGCTCACACATCTATGGCGGACAAGAAAGGTTCTAACAGCGAAAAGCTGTTGTATTGCTCGTTTTGCGGCAAGAGCCAGCATGAGGTAAAGAAACTGATTGCTGGCCCGTCGGTGTTCATCTGCGATGAATGTATCGACCTGTGCAACGAGATCATTCGCGACGAAGCGGCGGGTGCGGGAATCGAGGCGGGCTTGTCGAAGTCCGACCTGCCGACTCCGCAAGAAATTCGCGAAATTCTCGATCAATACGTGATCGGCCAGGAGCGCGCGAAGAAGATTCTCGCCGTCGCGGTCTACAACCACTACAAGCGTCTCAAGCATCTCGACAAGAAAGACGAGATCGAACTCTCGAAGAGCAACATCTTGCTGATCGGCCCGACCGGCTCCGGCAAGACGTTGCTCGCGCAGACGCTGGCACGCCTTCTGAACGTCCCGTTCGTGATTGCCGACGCAACCACGCTGACGGAGGCCGGCTACGTCGGCGAAGACGTCGAGAACATCATTCAGAAGCTGCTGCAAAACTGCAATTACGAAGTGGACAAGGCGCAGCGCGGCATTGTCTACATCGACGAAATCGACAAGATCAGCCGCAAGTCCGACAACCCGTCCATCACGCGCGACGTGTCGGGCGAGGGCGTGCAGCAGGCTCTGCTGAAGCTGGTCGAAGGCACGATGGCATCGGTGCCGCCGCAAGGTGGTCGTAAGCATCCGAACCAGGACTTCATCCAGGTCGACACGACGAACATTCTGTTCATCTGCGGCGGCGCGTTCGACGGCCTCGAGAAGGTCATTGTCGATCGCACCGAGAAGACCGGCATCGGCTTCGGCGCCAGCGTGAAGAGCAAGCAGGACCGCGACGCCGGCGAAGTGCTGCGCGAAGTGGAACCGGAAGACCTGATCAAGTTCGGTCTGATTCCCGAGCTGATCGGCCGTCTGCCGGTGGTTGCCACGCTCGGCAAGCTCGACGAAGCGGCGCTGATGAAAATTCTCGTCGAACCGAAGAACGCGCTGGTCAAGCAGTATCACAAGCTCTTCAACATGGAGCGTGTCGAACTCGAGATCCGGCCCGCCGCGCTGCAGGCCGTGGCGCGCAAGGCGATCCGCCGCAAGACGGGCGCGCGGGGTCTGCGCTCCATTCTGGAACAGGCGTTGCTCGACGTGATGTACGACCTGCCGCAAATGAAAGGCGTCAGCAAGGTCATCATCGACGACAACGTCATCGATGGCGACGGCAAACCGCTGCTGATCTACGAAGACGCGCCGAAGGTCGCGGGTTCGAACTGATCGGCTTTAGAGTTCTGCAAAAAGGCCGTTCATGGCGACGTGAACGGCTTTTTCGTTTATCGTGTGGTCAGGCTGATTGTTTTCACTATGGAGTCATTGAATCTTCGGAGTCTCTGAACTTTTCCCACACGCGAAGGCTTGCAATATTTTCTGCTGGCCTCACCTATCGAACGAACTGATTCCACTCATGGGGAAATGAAATGTCAGGAACCCAACTCCTCCCGCCGGAACGCATTACGCTGCCGCTGCTCCCGCTGCGCGACGTAGTCGTTTTCCCGCACATGGTGATTCCGCTCTTCGTAGGCCGCCCGAAGTCGATCAAGGCTCTCGAAGCAGCGATGGAAGGCGGCAAGCACATCATGCTCGTCGCCCAGAAAACGGCTGCGAAAGACGAGCCGACCGAAAAGGACATGTACGAAGTAGGGTGTGTTGCCAACATCCTGCAGATGCTGAAGCTGCCCGACGGCACGGTGAAGGTGCTCGTCGAAGGCTTGCAGCGCGCGAAGACGCTTTCCATCGAAGAGCAGGAAACGCAATTCTCGTGCGAAGTCATGCCGCTCGAACCCGACCACGCCGACAGCGCTGAAACCGAAGCGCTGCGCCGCGCGATCGTGTCGCAGTTCGACCAGTATGTGAAGCTGAACAAGAAGATCCCGCCGGAGATCCTGACCTCGCTGTCGGGCATCGACGAGGCCGGGCGTCTTGCCGACACGATCGCGGCGCATCTGCCGCTCAAGCTCGACCAGAAGCAGCACATCCTCGAGATGTTCCCGGTGATCGAGCGGCTCGAGCATCTGCTCGCGCAACTCGAAGCCGAGATCGACATCCTGCAGGTCGAAAAGCGCATCCGCGGGCGCGTGAAGCGTCAGATGGAGAAGAGCCAGCGCGAGTACTACCTGAACGAACAGGTCAAGGCGATCCAGAAGGAACTCGGCGAAGGCGAGGAAGGTGCGGACCTCGAAGAACTCGAGAAGCGCATCACGGCCGCGCGCATGCCGAAGGAAGCGAAGAAGAAGGCCGACGCCGAGCTGAAGAAGCTCAAGCTGATGTCGCCGATGTCGGCGGAAGCGACCGTCGTGCGCAACTATATCGACACGCTGATCGGCTTGCCGTGGCGCAAGAAGAGCAAGGTCAACAACGACCTCTCGAATGCAGAACGCGTGCTCGACGAAGACCACTTCGGTCTCGAGAAGGTGAAGGAACGCATTCTCGAATATCTCGCGGTCCAGCAACGTGTCGACAAGGTCAAGGCGCCGATCCTGTGCCTCGTCGGGCCCCCGGGCGTGGGCAAGACTTCGCTCGGCCAGTCGATCGCGCGCGCGACGAACCGCAAGTTCGTGCGCATGGCGTTGGGCGGCGTGCGTGACGAAGCCGAGATTCGTGGCCATCGTCGTACGTACATCGGCTCGATGCCGGGCAAGATCCTGCAGAGCCTGACCAAGGTCGGCGTGCGCAATCCGCTCTTCCTGCTCGACGAAGTCGACAAGATGGGCCAGGATTTCCGCGGCGATCCGTCGTCGGCGCTGCTCGAAGTGCTCGATCCGGAACAGAACCACACGTTCGCCGATCACTACGTCGAGGTCGACTTCGATCTGTCGGACGTGATGTTCGTGGCGACGTCGAACTCGCTGAACATTCCGCCGCCGCTGCTCGACCGGATGGAAGTGATCCGTCTGTCGGGTTATACGGAAGACGAGAAAGTCAGCATCGCGCAGCGTTACCTGTTGCCGAAGCAGAAGAAGAACAACGGTCTCAAGGATGGGGAGATCGAAGTGACGGAAACCGCGATCCGCGACATCATTCGCTACTACACGCGTGAAGCGGGCGTGCGTTCGCTCGAGCGTGAAGTGTCGAAGATCTGCCGCAAGGTCGTGAAGATGCTTCTGCTGAAGAAGGCCGAAGGCGCGGTGAAGGTCGACGGCAGTAACCTCGACACCTTCCTCGGCGTGCGCAAGTACGACTTCGGTCTGGCCGCAAAGGAAAATCAGGTGGGCCAGGTCACGGGTCTCGCGTGGACGGAAGTGGGCGGCGATCTGTTGACCATCGAAGCCGCAGTGATGCCGGGCAAGGGCAATGTGATCCGCACGGGTTCGCTCGGCGACGTGATGAAGGAATCCGTCGAAGCGGCGCGCTCGGTCGTGCGTTCGCGTTCGCGTCGTCTTGGCATCAAGGACGAAGCGTTCGAGAAGCAGGACATTCACATCCACGTGCCGGAAGGCGCGACGCCGAAAGATGGTCCTTCGGCCGGTATCGCGATGACGACCGCGCTGGTGTCGGTGCTGACCGGTATTCCGGTGCGTGCCGATGTCGCGATGACGGGTGAAATCACGTTGCGTGGCGAAGTTCTGCCGATCGGCGGCCTGAAGGAGAAGCTGCTCGCGGCGCATCGCGGCGGCATCAAGCTCGTGCTGATTCCGGAGGAGAACGTCAAGGACTTGACCGAGATTCCGGACAACGTGAAGAACGCGATCGAAATCGTGCCGGTCCGCTGGATCGACAAGGTGCTCGAACTGGCGCTCGAACGTGTGCCGCAACCGTTGCCAGAAGAAGAGCCGAAGCCGGCAGCGCCTGTCGCGGCCGAGCCAGGCAAGGATTCCGCAACGGAAGTCGTGAAGCACTGACGCTCGCGAGAACGCGCTAAAGCATTCGGTTGCGAAGTGCTCGGCTGAAGCAAAAAACCCGCGGTTACGGCCGCGGGTTTTTTATTGCCTGCGCGAAGTTCATAAAGTCCCGTGAGTGTCTTGCACGCTCACTTCAAAAAGACGCTGAAAGCGCGAACAGCGATTCATCGCAAACACGCACGCCATCGAGCCAGCCGTCGCAATATCGGCTGATCGAAAGGCGCTTCCCAAACAGCGCTCATCCGGCTCAACCCCGCTTGACACGAGGGTTTCGGCTAATTCTAATGAGCCGGCCCGGCATTGCCGCCGGTCGCGTGAAGCAGGCGCTGGAAAGCGCCATCACGATTCCATACACATTCTCGGGGGACAGGAATGAACAAGACGGAATTGATCGATCACATTGCGCAGCAGGCCGATATTTCGAAAGCTGCGGCAGGCCGTGCACTCGATGCCGTGATTACCGGCGTCAAAGGTACGTTGAAGAAGGGCGATTCGGTGACGCTGGTCGGTTTTGGCACGTTCGCAGTCGGCAGGCGTATTGCGCGCACCGGTCGGAATCCGCGCACTGGCGCCGAGATCAACATCAAGGCCGCGAAAGTTCCCAAATTTAGGCCTGGCAAAGCGCTGAAGGATGCGCTAAACTAACGGGCTTGCTGCTTGAGGAATCGCCTGAAATAGGTTGCTTGATCGGATCGCGGATCGGGCGCGTAAATCGGCATAACATCGGCAGCAAGGAATGAAGCACTGAATCACGAAACGGGTGCTTAGCTCAGTTGGTAGAGCGGCGCCCTTACAAGGCGTAGGTCGGGAGTTCGAGCCTCTCAGCACCCACCAGTTTCATGATTCGGCAGCCGTATTTCAGGCAGCGAATGCAGCAAAAGCGCAGTATAAGGAGTGGTAGTTCAGTCGGTTAGAATACCGGCCTGTCACGCCGGGGGTCGCGGGTTCGAGTCCCGTCCACTCCGCCAGTATCCACGAAAGGCGAACTCCGGTTCGCCTTTTTTATTGCCCGCTGTTGTAAGATCGGGCGTTCTGTTTTTGGCACCCCTCACGCATGCTCGATTTCTTCCGCAACCACCAACGCCTGATGATGTTCATGCTCGTCCTCGTCATTCTGCCGGGGCTGGGTTTTGTGGGTATTCAGGGCTTCCGCGGCTTCTTTGACGAGAGCACGAACGTCGCAAGCGTCAACGGTCACAAGATCACTCGCGTGGAGTACGACGACGCGATGCGTCAGCAGCTCGACCGCGCGCGTCAGATGCTCGGCGCGCAGTTCGACATGAAGGCGTTCGATACGCCGGAGCGCCGTCGCGAGATGCTCGACGGCATGATCGAGCAGCGCGTGCTAGCCGACGAAACGCAGCGCCTGCACCTGACCGCATCGGATGAAGCCGTGCGCCGCGCGTTGCTGGCCGACCCGGTGATTTCGTCGCTGAAGAATCCCGACGGCTCGATCGACCTCGACCGCTACAAGCAACTGCTCGCGATGCAGGGCATGACGCCCGACCAGTACGACGAGCGCGTGCGCTACAGCCTGTCGATGCAGCAGCTGCCCGCGAGCATTCAGGCAAGCTCGTTCACCTCGAAGACGCTCGCGCAGCATCTGACCGAGCTGGCCGAGCAGCAGCGTGAAGTGCAGGGCATCGCGTTCCATCCGCGTGACTATGCCGCGCAGATCCAGCCGACCGACGCGCAACTGCAGGCGTATTACGACGCGCATCGTAACGATTTCGCGACGCCGGCCACCGCGACGATCCAGTACATCGTGATGTCGCCGGCCGCACTCAGCGCATCGGCACAACCGAGCGACGCGGACCTGAAGAAATACTACGACGACAACATCGCGCACTTCCGCACCGAAGGCGAAGTGCGTGCGAGCCATATCCTGATCGCGGCGCCGAAAGACGCGAGCGCGGCCGACAAGGCCAAGGCGAAGCAGAAGGCCGAAGAGTTGCTCGCGCAAGTCAAGGCGCATCCGGACCAGTTCGCGCAGATCGCCCAACAGAACTCGCAGGACCCGGGCTCGGCAGCGAAGGGCGGCGATCTCGGCTACTTCGGCCGCGGCATGATCGCGGGTGGCCAGGCGTTCGACGATGCGGTGTTCGCGCTGAAGAAAGACGAGATCAGCGGCATCGTGCAGACCGATTTCGGTTTCCACATCGTCAAGGTGACGGACGTGAAGCCGGCGGTCACGAAGCCGTTCGACGAAGTGAAGGACCAGATCGCCGGCGAGCTGAAGACGCAACTGGCGGCCAAGGCGTTCACCGACAACTCGGAAGGCTTCACGTCGCTCGTCTACGAAAAGGCGAAGAGCCTGCAGCCGGCCGCCGACAAGTACAAGCTGCAGGTACAGACCGCGACGGTCACGCCGCAGCCGGACCCGAAGCTGCCGCCCGACAGCCCGCTGAACAACGCGAAGTTCCTCGCAGCCGTGTTCGCGAGCGATTCGGTGTCCGCGCACAACAACACGCAGGCGATCGACGTCGGCGGCAACACGCTGATCGCCGCGCACGTCACCGACTACAAGCCCGCCGCGGTGCCGGCATTCGATGTCGTCAAGGATGCGGTGCGCCAGAAGGTGATCGCGGTCCAGTCGAACGAGGCCGCGCACAAGGACGGCGCCGCGAAGCTGGCCGAGTTCGAGAAGTCGAAGACGACGGCGGGTTTCTCCTCGCCGCTGAAGGTGTCGCGCAACGACTCGCAGGGCGTGCCGCCCGCCGCACTGAGTGCAATCTACAAGGCGGATGCGCAGAAATTGCCGGCCTACGTCGGTGTCGATCTCGGCGACGATGGCTATGCGATCTATCGCGTCAACCAGGTCGTGGCCGCCGCGCCGGCCGATCCGCAGCGTCTTGCCGCGGCGCAGCAGCAGATCGCGCAGATCGACGCGCAGTCGCAGTCGGAAGCCTTCGTGAAGGCGCTGCGCGAGCGCTCGAAGGTGAAGTACTACGGCTCGCTCGACAGCAGCGCGCAGACGGGCGACCAGTAAGCGGCGCTCGCCAGGGCAAAGCAAAACGAAGCACAGCAAAGCGCCCCGCAGCGTTTTGCACCTACGAAAAAGCCCCGCAATCGCGGGGCTTTTTCATTGGCCGATAGCGCGGGAAGCATGCACGGTGAGTCACGCAACGCGCGGCCTCATCCCCGCTTCATAGCCTCACCTCACAGCCTCACCTTACAAACATCCGCTGATCGCGCCGGTGGCCTCGCTGCCGGCCGCGCCATTGGAGCGGAAACCGACCCACGTGCCCTTGCCGCTGTACGACGGACGCACCACCGCGGCCGCGCCGTTAGGCGGCTGCTGGCCCGGCACGTAGACGTCCACGGCCTGGTCGTTGGCGAGGGTGTTCTGCGAGACCACCTGTTGTTGCGAAGCGTCCGCCCATTTCTGCGCGATGCAGCTGGCGACGGCGCCGGGCGGCTGCTGGCTTTGGCCGACGGATTGAACGCCGGCCGGCGGTTGGGCGGCACAGGCCGAAAGGGCAACGGTCAAAGCGATTAACGGTAGGTATTTCACGTTATCTCCTCAGGAGTCGCTCGGGAAGCGAGCCGGGTCGCACGGGATTGCGGGAGTATCGGGACGACTCCGGCGATCCGTGTTCCCCAAGTTCCGGAAACAAGTCGTTGGCAGTTTTCAGTGCGGCGAACTTGTGCGAAGGAGTGGCTTGACAGCGGGCCACACGTTGTTGAGTAGCAGGGGCTGTGCCTGCACCGCCGGATGAATCTGGTCGGCCTGGAACATCTCCGGTTTGTCCGCGATGCCGGCGAGCAAAAACGGCACGAGCGGCACGTTAAACTCCTTCGACAGCTGGCCGTACAGACCATGGAACTTCTGCGTGTAGTCGGGGCCGTAATTGGGTGGGACGTACATGCCGATCAGCACGACCTTCGCGTGACCCTGCTGCGCCTGTTCGATGATCGTGCGCAGGTTGTCCGCGGTCGTGGAGAGCGGCACGCCGCGCAAGGCGTCGTTGGCGCCGAGCTCGACGATCACGATGCTCGGCTTCAGACGCAGCATCAGCTCGGGCATGCGCGCCCGTCCACCGCTCGTGGTGTCGCCGCTGATGCTTGCATTGGCAACGCTATAATCGATGCGCTTTTCGGCGAGCCGCTGGCGCATCAACGCAACCCAGCCCGTGTCGCGAGGCAGGCCGTATTCGGCGGAGATGCTGTCGCCGAGCACGACGATCACGGGCTTCGCGGGTTCCGGCGCATTGGCCGCATGCGCCGGCGAGGACATCGAAAACACGGCGGCAGCCATCAGGGTCGCGCCGAATGCCGCAGTCAGCGCCGCGGCGCGAGGGGCGATGGCGCGCACTTTCAACCTACGCTTCACCATGCCAAACAGAACTGATCCAGTCATTGAAGTGCGGGGTTTGTGCAAGAGGGTTAAGGATGCGACGGGCGAACTGACGATTCTCGACGACATCGATCTTGCCATCGACGCCGGCAGCAGCGTGGCGATCGTCGGTGCATCCGGCTCGGGCAAGTCTACGCTGCTCGGCTTGCTCGCGGGATTGGACAGCGCGAGTTCGGGCTCGGTTCGGCTGCTTGGCCGCGAACTCACCGAATTGAGCGAGGACGAGCGCGCCGCGCTGCGCAGCGGCTCGGTCGGTTTCGTGTTCCAGTCATTCCAGTTGATGCCGCATCTGACCGCGCTCGAAAACGTCACGTTGCCGCTCGAACTGCAAGGCGGCATCGGCACGCGCGAGGCCGCGGCGCGTGCGCGTCATCTGCTCGAACAGGTAGGGCTCGGGCAGCGTACCGGTCATTATCCGAAGCTCCTGTCGGGCGGCGAGCAGCAGCGCGTCGCGCTCGCGCGCGCGTTCGTCACGCATCCGGCCATCCTGTTCGCCGACGAACCGACCGGCAGCCTCGACGCCGCCACCGGCCACGCGGTGATCGATCTGATGTTCGAGATGAATCGCGCGAACGGCGCGACGCTCGTGCTCGTCACGCACGATATCGAACTCGCGCGCCGTTGCGACACGACGGTGACGATCGAAGCGGGGCGGCTGGCGTGAGCCGCGCATCGGCGTAACCGGACCCGAAGGCGGTCGATGCAAAAACAAAGCGGGCTATAGCAGCCCGCTTTGTTATTCCGCTTCAGGACGTGTATCCGCTTCGCGGCGCGTGGCCCGAGCGCATGATGTTCGCACTCGCACTCGCACTCGAACCCGCACCGAACCCCACGCCATCCACGCCCGATGCTTCAGCGCTTCAACGCCGCGCGCGCCCGTGCGATCAACGCCGACGTCGACGAATCATGCTGCTTCACGTCGGCGCTCGCCGCGCCCAGATCGGCCTCGACGACCTTGCCGAGAATCTTGCCCAGCTCGACGCCCCACTGATCGAACGGATTGATGTTCCACACCGAGGCCTGCACGAGCACCTTATGCTCGTAGAGCGCGATCAACGCGCCGAGCGTGCGCGCGGTGAGCGCATCGACGAGCAGCGTCGCGGTCGGACGGTTGCCGGGGAACGTGAGGTGCGGCGCGAGTTCGGGCTTGTCCGGGCCGGCCACCTTCTTCGCTTCGTCGAGCGTACGGCCGAGCATCAGCGCTTCGCTCTGCGCGAAGCAGTTCGCGAGCAGTTTCGGATGATGGCTCGCAAGCGGATGCTCGGGCGTCAACACCGCGATGAAATCGATCGGCACGATCGTCGGGCCCTGGTGCAGCATCTGGAAGAACGCGTGCTGACCGTTCGTGCCCGGCTCGCCCCACGTGACGGCCGAGGTCGGATAGTCGACCATCGCGCCGTCGAGCCGCGCGGACTTGCCGTTGCTTTCCATTTCGAGCTGCTGCAGATACGAGGGCAGGAAATGCAGCGCTTCCGAATACGGCGCAACGAGGTAGCTTTGCGAGCCGAAGAAGTTGCGATACCAGATGCCGATCATGCCGAGCAGCACCGGCAGGTTCTTTTCGAGCGGTGCGCTGCGGAAATGCTGGTCCATCTCGTTGGCGCCGGCGAGCAGTTCGTCGAACTGCCGCGGGCCGACCGCGATCATGATCGACAGACCCACGGCCGACCATAGCGAATAGCGGCCGCCGACCCAGTCCCACATCGAGAACACGTTCTCTTTCGCAATGCCGAACCTGACCACTTCCGCCGTATTGGCCGACACGCCGACGAAATGCTTTGCGAGCGCGCTTTCCGGGCAGCCTTTCTCGACGAACCAGTCGCGCAGCGAGCGCGCGTTGGTCATCGTTTCGAGCGTCGTGAAGGTCTTGGAGACGATGATCGCGAGCGTTTCTTCGGGATCGATCTGCTGCATCACGTTGTAGAGATCGGCGCCGTCGACGTTCGACACGAAGTGCGTGTCGATCTCGGGCGTCGCGAGATGATGCAGCGCGTGCACGACCATCTTCGGTCCGAGGTCCGAGCCGCCGATGCCGATGTTTACGACGTGGCGAATCCGCTTGCCGGTATAGCCGGTCCACTGGCCGTTGCGCACCTGCTCGGCGAAGGCGGCCATTTTGGCGCGCTCGGCCTGTACCTCGGCGAAGAACGGCGCGTTCGGATCGGTGGCGCGCAAGGCGGTGTGCAGCGCGGCGCGGCCTTCGGTCGGGTTCACCACTTCGCCGGCGAACATCGCGTCGCGGCGCTTTTCAACGCCGGCTTCGCGCGCGAGCTGCACGAGCAGTTTCAGGGTTTCGTCGGTGATGCGGTGTTTCGAGAAATCGGCCGCGAGACCGCCGCCGCCGAACGTGAGGCGCTCGGCGCGAGTGGGGGCGGGATCGTTCTCGGGGGCGAACCAGTCGCGCAGATGCGCATCGCGAATCTTCTCGTAATGCGTCTGCAGCGAGGACCAGGAGGGGAGCGAGTTCTGGGTCATAGCGTCCGTCTAACCAAGGGGCACGAGGAAAAGGCGCGCGCCTGAAGCGCGGCCGAGAGTGATGCGGCGATGCAGTCAGAGCGATGCCGCGCGGCCGGGTTCGTCGGGTGAGGGCGGCGGCCAGTGTGCGGTCAATGCCCGTCAGCCTTGCAAGCTCGCGAATTGCGTGGATTGCATGAATCTCGCGAAAGTGCGATGCATGCGAGCGCTGAATTTCGTCACCCTGCGCGATCGATCCGGCACGCGGCGCAGACAGCCAGTATAGCGGGGATGCGTGACGGGCTGCAGTGCCTTGAGCGCGAACGCAAAGGTTGGGATGAGTGGTGCGGGCGTTGGTGTAAAGGCTGGGGGCGAAAATGCTCAAAGCGAAGGCTCAAAGCGAAAACCGGTCGCCAGCGCTCGACGCGACAGACTTGCGATCGGTCAGCGCAATTCCGGCACACACGATCTCCGCATGAAGCGCACATCGCTCGCGCTTCATGCCCGATTCACGCCCGCTTTATGCCCGCCTCATGTCCCCATCATGCAACCGTCGGCGGATAGAACAACCGGTTGATCAATTCGCGCACCATCGGCGCGAGTTCGCCGGCCGTCAGACCCGCGGGGCCGCGGCCTTGCGCGGTCAGCATGTCGGCGGCGAGGCCGTGCAGATAGACGCCCGCGAGCGCCGCTTCATAGCGCGGCAGATGCTGTGCCAGCAAGGCGCCGATGATGCCGCCGAGCACGTCGCCGGTGCCGCCCGACGCGAGCGCGGCGTTGCCGCTCGGGTTGATCGCGAGGCGGCCGTCCGGCGCCGCGACGATCGTGCCGACGCCCTTCAGCACGACTACGCTCGCGAGGCGCGCGGCGAGCGCGCGTGCGGCGGCAAGGCGGTCGCGCTGCACGGCGGGCGCGTCGTTGCCGAGAAGGCGTGCTGCTTCGAGCGGATGCGGCGTCAGGATGCAGGGATCGCCTTGCGCGCCGCGCGCGGCCACTGCGGCGGCAAGTGCGGGGTCTTGTGCGATCAGGTTCAGTGCGTCGGCATCGAGAAGCTTCGGCACGTCGAGTTGCAGCACGTCGCGCAGCACTTGCGTCGCGCGTTCGCGTTGCCCCATGCCGCAGCCGATCGCGAGCGCGTCCATTGTGTCGAGCGGCAGTGTGTCGGGTGCGTGCAGCATCAGTTCGGGATGCGGTGGATCGTAGGGCGGTGCGCCGTCGCCGAGCAGCGCGACGTGGACCTTGCCCGCGCCCGCGTAGAGCGCGGCGCGCGCCGCGAGGATCGCCGCGCCGCACATGCCGGTGTCGCCGCCGACCACCGCGAGGCTGCCGAACGTGCCCTTGTGGGTCGCGAAATCGCGCGGCGGCATGAAGGCGCCGAAGAGGTCGGGCGCGTTTAGCCGGATGGCGGCGAGCGGGGTGCTGAGGAGGCGGCTGTTTGTGCTGTTGATGGCGTTGCCGTTGCTCGTATCGTTGCTTGTGTCGCTGCCCGTGCCGCTTTCCACACCGCCGCTTGCACCGTGATTCGTACTGCCGCTCGCCGCGTGTCCCATAGCGCGACTCGCAGCGTGGTCCGCATCACTGTTCGCGTCAGTGACAGCCCCACTCGCATCGCCATTGCCACCACCATCGACCCCTCTGCCCAAGCCGATCGGCGCGAGCATCAGATGGCCGGCGAGGTCGCGGCCTTGCGCGGTGAAAAGTCCCGGCTTCGCGCCGATGAACGTGATCGTGTGCGTCGCGCGGACAGTCGCTGCGCCGCTGCCGCCGACCACCGTACCGGTGTCGCCATCGAGGCCGCTCGGCACGTCGAGCGCAAGCACGATGCCGTGCGTCGGACGCGTCGCGCTGCGTTGCGACAGCAGACGCGCGACGCTCGCGAACACGCCATCGAGCGGCCGCACGAGGCCGATGCCGAACATGCCGTCAACGAGCCAGCCATAGCCATCGAGCGAGGCGGGCGCCGCCGCGCTAATCGGCACGCCGGCGGCGCGCGCGAGGTCGAGCGCCCAGCGCGCGTCGGCCGGCTTCACCTCGACCGGCATGCAGAGCTCCACGGTGACGCCAGCCTTGTGCAACTCTGTTGCTACAACCAGCGCGTCGCCGCCGTTGTTGCCGGGGCCGGCGATCAACCAGACACGTTGCTGCGATTTCGTCACCGACGTGTCGGCGGCGATCCGTTCGAGCAGGAAGCGTGCGGCGGTGTGACCTGCGCGCGCCATCAGCGTGTGCTCGGGCAGCGCGGCGGCGGCCTGCGATTCGGCGATCCTCAGATCGTTCAGCGTGAGTAGTGGCAGCGCGCGATGGGGCGGGGCGGTCAACGGACCGAGAAACGTGGGTAGCGAGTTTTCTGCGTCTGTCATGGCGAATCCGGCGGTGCGCCCGCGGCGAGGCGGGCAGGCTTGGGAATCGCTATGGTAGTGCCGATGTCGTGTCGATGGGCGCGTGCTGTGTGGCGACGTCGCCGCGTGCGCGGCGGAACGCCCGGCATGCGAGCGGTGAGGGCGTGCGCCAATGAGTCGGCGTAATGAGGGGCAGCGGATAAGCCCCCAGCCTTGATCGAGGTATCGCGACCGCATGGACCGTCACGCCTTGAGCGCGTCTTGTCGCGACATAGCCGGAGGGAGAAACCGGCCTGCCGGCGTTGGAACTCAAAACGCCAAGAACTAGCAAAACGCCAGAAACCGGCAAGAACCGCCGCCAGCCCCACGCGTCCTGGCACGAGCTTTACTGAAACCGCTCCGGCCGCAACGCCGCGAGCGTTTCCGGCGGAAGCGCCGACGCCTGCTCCGTCATCAGATCGGCGACGAGCCGGCCCGAGCCCCAGGCCAGCCCCCAGCCCGCCGGCCCATGTCCGGCGTTGACGAACAGACGCGGATGCAGCGCGTTGCCGATCACCGGTAAGCCATCCGGCGACAGCAGCTTCACGCCTTCCCACGGCAGCGCCGCCGAAATCCGCGCGGCGCCCGGAATCCAGTCGTGCGTCGCCTGGCCGAGCAGCGCGAGCGCCTCACTGGTCAGCGCCTCGCCGAGCGGCTTGTCGAGCTGGCTCGCGCCTTGCAGCACCGCGCCGCCGGCAATGCGCAGCCGATGGTTCATGCGGCTGATGCCGATGCGCTTGACCGCATCGACGATCGCCACGTGCGGCGCGCATTCCTCGTGCGCGATCGGCGCGACGAGCGTATGGATGCGCAGCGCATGCAGCGGCAGCCGCAGGCCCGCGCGCTCGAGCAGCGCGAGGCTGCCGTGGCCGGCCGCGACCACGACCGCGTCGGCATGCACCACGTCGACTTCGCGTGCGCGCAGCACGTCGTCGCGCGGCGTGAGTTCGACCGTCGCGCGCTGGCTTTCGAGGCGGATCGCCGAGACTTCGCGGCCCAGCATGAACTGCACGCTGCCCTCGATATCGAGAGTCTGTTTGACGAGCTTGGCGAAGAGCGGGCAGTTCGCGGTGCGCTCGTGCTCGAACAGCACGCCGCCCGCGAATGCCGGCTCGGTCGGCACCGCATGCTCGAAGGCCGCGCATTCGGCTGGTGTCAGCACGTGATGCGGCACCTCGAACCGGCGCAGCAGATCGAATGCGGCTGAGTTCTGTTCCCATTCGTGAGCGGCGCGCACGAGGTAAAGCAGTCCGCTTGCCTGTTCGAATTCAAGCCCGAAGCGCGCTTCCACGTCGGCCATCGATTCGCGCGAGGCTTCGATCAGCGGGCGCAGCAGCGCGTACTGGCGCGCGAACGCCTCGGGTTCCTGCAGCTCGGCGAGCCGCTTGACGAACTGCCGCGCGGGCCCGTTGAAGCCGGTCTTGCTGATCACGCCGTTTTTCGCGTTGTGGCGGCTGGCCATGAAGGTCGGGCCGAACCAGACGTCGAGCGGCGTGGGCAGCACGGCGCCGCCTTGTCCGTAAGTGGCGCCTTGCGCGACGGTCGCGTGCCGTTCGACGACGCAGACGCGGTGGCCGGCCGCGCGCAGGTGATAGGCGGTGGCGACGCCCGCTATCCCGCCGCCAATGACGATGACATCCATGCTCTGATTCGATGTGCCGACGGGCCGCTCGCGCGCCTTCCCGTTGGGCGTGACATGCGGCGCGCTACCGCGTGAGACCTCGTTCGCGCGCCGATCGGGTGAAAGGGCGAATGATAGCAGCCAAACCGCCGGCGCGGCGACGCGCACGGCACCGCGCGGCGCGCTTCGCGCGTGCGCCGAAGCCCGCTGGACGCCCGTTCCCGGGGTATAATCCCGGACTTCCTTTCCGCCTCACGTCGCCTGCATGCGCGACTCTCCGGCATCATTGAGCGACGCAACGTCAAGTCCCATGGCCCACTTCTCGTGTTTCCCCGGCGCTTCGGCCCTTTCCGATTTCCGTCAAACCCGCCTGCTCGAAACGCTGACGCGCATCGACGCGAATATCACCGGCGTGCGCGGCCAGTATCTGCACTTCGTCAACGCCCAGACCGAACTGTCCGCTGAAGACAGCGCGAAGGTCGAGGCGCTGATGCACTATGGCGATCCGTTCGAAGCCGGCAAGGAGCGGGGCGCCGTCGAGACCTTCCTTGTCGTGCCGCGCTTCGGCACCGTGTCGCCGTGGGCCAGCAAGGCAACCGACATCGCGCAGCTGTGCGGCCTCGCCCAGGTGCGCCGCATCGAGCGCGGCGTCGAGTACACGGTCACGCTGAAAAGCGGCCTGCTCGGCGGCAAGAAGGCGCTCTCCGACGAAGCGCGCGCGGCCGTCGCCGCGGCGCTGCACGACCGCATGACCGAGAGCGTCGCGCCGTCGCGCGAGCATGCGCTGCATCTGTTCGACGAACTGCCGGCCAAGCCGCTGCAAACCGTCGACGTGCTCGGCCGGGGCCGCGCCGCGCTCGAAAACGCCAACGCGGAACTGGGCCTCGCGCTCGCCGACGACGAAATCGACTACCTCGTCGACGCCTTCACGAAGCTCGGCCGCAACCCGACCGACGTCGAACTGATGATGTTCGCGCAGGCCAACAGCGAGCACTGCCGCCACAAGATCTTCAACGCGGACTGGACCATCGACGGCGAGAAGCAGGACATTTCGCTGTTCAACATGATCCGCAACACCGAGAAGCTGAATCCGCAGGGCACGATCGTCGCCTATTCGGACAACTCGGCGATCATGGCGGGCGGCATGGCCGAGCGCTGGTTCCCGCGCACGCCGGCCGAAGCCGGCGCGAACGGCTTGCCCGAGCACTACCGCCGCGGCGTCGAGCTCACGCACACGCTGATGAAGGTCGAAACGCACAATCACCCTACCGCGATCTCGCCGTTCCCGGGCGCCGCGACCGGCGCGGGCGGCGAAATCCGCGACGAAGGCGCGACCGGCCGTGGCGCGCGTCCGAAGGCGGGGCTCGCGGGCTTCACGGTGTCGAACCTCGAACTGCCGGACGCCGTCGAATCGTGGGAAAACGCGCGCGATGCCGCGCAGCCGCTCGAACAGCGCAATCCGGCCGCGCAGCACGAAGCCTACGGCCGTCCGGACCGCATCGCCTCGCCGCTGCAGATCATGATCGACGGTCCGCTCGGCGGCGCCGCGTTCAACAACGAATTCGGCCGGCCGAACCTCGGCGGCTATTTCCGCGCTTACGAGCAGAACGTCGGGGGCCTCGTGCGCGGCTATCACAAGCCGATCATGATCGCCGGCGGCATCGGCAATATCTCCGACCAGCACACGCACAAGCACGATCTGCCGGAAGGGTCGCTGCTGATCCAGATCGGCGGCCCGGGCATGCGCATCGGCATGGGCGGCGGTGCTGCGAGTTCGATGGCGACCGGCACCAACACGGCCGAACTCGACTTCGACTCGGTGCAGCGCGGCAACCCCGAAATCGAGCGGCGCGCGCAGGAAGTCATCAACGCGTGCTGGCAGCTCGGCGAGAAGAACCCGATCCTCAGCATTCACGACGTCGGCGCGGGCGGTCTGTCGAACGCGTTCCCCGAAGTGGTGGACGGCGCGGGCAAGGGCGCGGTGTTCGAACTGCGCAAGATCCAGCTTGAAGAAAGCGGCCTGTCGCCGCGCGAAATCTGGTCGAACGAAGCGCAGGAGCGCTACGTGCTCGCCATCGCGCCGGCCGATCTGCCGGCGTTCGAAGCGATGTGCCGGCGCGAGCGCTGCCCGTTCGCGGTGATCGGCACGGCCACCGCCGAGCGTCAGCTGAAGCTGATCGATGCGGAGCAGAACGAAGCCGCGCATCAGCCCGTCGATATGCCGATGGAAGTGCTGCTCGGCAAGCCGCCGCGCATGCATCGCGACGTCAGGCGCGTCGAGCGCAAGCTCGAACCGGTCGAGGTGACCGGCCTCGCGCTGCAGGACGTCGCGCAGAGCGTGCTGCGCCATCCGACGGTGGCGAGCAAGTCGTTCCTGATTACGATCGGCGACCGCTCGGTCGGCGGCACGACCGCGCGCGACCAGATGGTCGGTCCGTGGCAGGTGCCGGTGGCCGACGTCGCGATCACGACGATGGACTACGCCGGTTTCCGCGGCGAAGCGATGACGATGTCCGAGCGCACGCCGCTCGCCGTGATCGATGCGCCGGCTTCGGGCCGCATGGCGGTCGGCGAGGCGATCACGAACATTGCCGCGGCGCCGATCGCGTCGCTCGACAAGCTCAAGCTGTCGGCCAACTGGATGGCCGCGTGCGGCGCACCGGGCGAAGACGCGGCGCTCTACGACACGGTCAAGGCGATCGGCATGGAGCTGTGCCCGGCGCTCGGCATCAGCATTCCGGTCGGCAAGGATTCGCTGTCGATGCGCACGCGCTGGGAAGACCGCGGCGTCGCCAAGGAAGTGGTCGCGCCGGTCTCGCTGATTATCTCGGCATTCGCGCCGGTCGAAGACGTGCGCCGCCATCTGACGCCGCAACTGCGCCGGGTCGCCGACGCCGGCGATTCGGTGCTGATCGCGATCGACCTCGGCCGCGGCAAGCATCGTCTCGGCGGCAGCATCCTCGCGCAGGTCACGCAGCAGGTCGGCGACACGGTGCCCGACGTCAACGATCCCGAAGACCTCAAGCGCTTCTTCAACGCGATCCAGTCTCTCAACCGCGACGGCAAGCTGCTCGCGTACCACGACCGCTCGGACGGCGGCCTGTGGGCGACGGTCTGCGAAATGGCGTTCGCAGGTCACGCGGGCGTGTCGCTGAACGTCGACATGCTCGTGCTCGACGCGAACCACGAATCCGATTACGGCGACGCGAAGGACTGGGCCAAGCAGACGAGCGGCCGCCGCGAAGACCGCACGATTCGCGCGCTCTTCAACGAAGAGCTCGGCGGCGTGATCCAGGTGCGCGCGGCCGATCGCGACGCCGTGCTCGGCGCGTTGCGCGAGCACGGCCTGTCGGCCTGCTCGCATGTGATCGGCAAGGTCAACGAGCGCGACGTGATCGAGGTCTATCGCGACGCGAAGAAGGTCTACGAAGCGCCGCGCGCCGAACTGCATCGCACGTGGAGCGAAGTGAGCTGGCGCATCGCGCGTCTGCGCGACAACCCCGCTTGCGCCGATGCCGAATACGACACGCTGCTCGACGCGGCCGACCCCGGCATCGTGCCGGCGCTGAGCTTCGATCCGGCGCAAGACGTGGCGGCGCCGTTCGTGGGCAAGGGCGCGCGTCCGCGCGTCGCGATCCTGCGCGAGCAGGGTGTGAACTCGCACCTCGAAACGGCCTATGCATTCGATCGCGCCGGTTTCGACGCGCACGACGTCCACATGAGCGATCTGCTGGCGGGCCGAGCGAATCTCGCCGACTTCGCCGGCGCGGTCGCCTGCGGCGGCTTCTCGTACGGCGACACGCTCGGCGCGGGCGAGGGCTGGGCGAAGACGATCCGCTTCAACGCGCAACTGGCCGACATGTTCGCGGCGTTCTTCGGCCGTGACGACACGTTCGCGCTCGGCATCTGCAACGGCTGCCAGATGATGAGCAGCCTCGCCTCGATGATTCCCGGCGCCGAAGCATGGCCGAAGTTCACGCGCAACAAGTCGGAGAAATTCGAGGCGCGCTTCTCGCTCGTCGAGGTGCAGGCATCGCCGTCGATCTTCTTTGTGGGCATGGAAGGCTCGCGCATTCCGGTCGCGGTCGCGCACGGCGAAGGCTTTGCGGACTTCTCGCAGCAGGGCGACAAGTCGAAGGTCGCGGTGGCGATGCGTTATATCGATCACCGTGGCGAGGCAACGGAGCAGTATCCGTTCAACCCGAACGGTTCGCCCGAGGGTATTACGTCGGTCACCACGGCCGATGGCCGTTTCACGGTGCTGATGCCGCACACCGAGCGCGTGCACCGCACGGTGCAGATGAGCTGGCATCCGCAAGGCTGGGGCGAGATCGGCACGGACGCGAGCCCGTGGCTGCGTGTGTTCCAGAACGCGCGCCGCTGGCTCGGTTAAGCGACGTGGTGATGCGGCGGTAATGCGTTTGCGTGGACAAGGCACGTCGCCCAGCGCGACGGCCTTGTCGGCTCGGCCTTGCATCCGGGCAGGTTGTAGCGAACGGCCCACATAACGCGAAATTCGCAGCGTCGTGAAGTCCGCCGCGAACTGCTCGCAACGCTACGGCAATAAAAAAGCCGCCCGAGGGCGGCTTTTTTGTTTCTGGCTTCGGAAGAGGCAGGGCTTGCGTAACCTGCTTCCCGGCGCTTACTGAATCTTCGCGTTCTTGCGCAAACCTTCCTCGAACGCCTGCAGCTTTTCCTGCTGGATCTGCTGCACGATCTGCGCGCGCACCTGTTCGAGCGGCGGCGGCGTGATGGCGCGGATGTCGTCGACGCGGATAATGTGCCAGCCGAATTGCGTGTGCACCGGCGTGTCGGTCATCTGGCCTTTCTGCAGATGCGTGGCTGCGTCCGCGAATTCTGGCACGTAGGCCTTCGGGTCCGACCAGTCGAGATCGCCGCCGTTCTTGCCCGAGCCCGGGTCCTTCGAGTACTGCCTGGCCAGGTCTTCGAAGCTCGCACCCGCCTTGATCTTCGCGATCAGGTCCTTCGCCTGCTGCTCGTTGTCGACGAGGATGTGGTGCAGGTGATATTCCTTGCCGCCCGCGTCCTTGATCAGCGCGTTGTAGCGCGCGGTGACTTCGGCGTCGGTCGGCTGGTTGTTCTTCACGAAGTCTTCGATCAGCGCGCGCAGCACGACGGTTTGCTGCGCGACCGCGACTTGCGCCTTGACGTCGGGGCGGTTCGGCAGGCCACGACGCAGCGCTTCCTGCATCAGGATTTCGCGGTTCACCAGTTCTTCGCGCACGGCCTGCTGCAATTGCGGCGTGTTCTGCTGGCCTTGATGAACCAGTTGATCGATCAGCGCATCGGCGCGTGCCTTCGGAATCGGCGTGCCGTTCACGACGGCGATGTTCTGTGCGAATGCAGGTGCGGCCGCGAATGCAGCCAGCAACACCCAGAGGCGGGTTTTCTTCAAGGTCATCGAGAGTTCCTAGCGGGGCAACAAAGCAAATTCTTCGGGCGTATACGCCGTGATGGCAAGGGCATGGATGCCGCGCTGCATGGCATCGGCCAGCGCATCATACACCATGCGATGCCGCGCCACGCGGGCCTTGCCGGCAAATGCGGCGGCCACGATCGTGACACTGAAATGACCGCCGGCCGCAGCGCCGGCGTGGCCCGCGTGCTGCGCGCTGTCGTCGGTGATGCGGATCGACTCGACCGGCGCGAGCGCAGCCGAAAGGCGCGCCTCGATCAGCGCGGCGCGCTCGGCGGTCGTGGCGTGCATGAACAGATCGCTCATGTCATTCTTCCTTCATGTACTTCGACAGCCACAGGCTCTGTCCGACGATGAACACGAGCAGGCAGCCGGTGGCGCCGAACAGCTTGAAATTGACCCACTGGTCGGTCGTGTAGTGATAGGCGACGAACAGGTTCAGGAGGCCGAGCAGCACGAAAAACACCGCCCAGACGAGGTTCAGCTTGCTCCAGATCGCGTGCGGCAGCGTGATCTGCTTGCCCATCATCGCTTCGATCAGGTTCTTGTTGAAGCCGAGTTGCGAGACGATCAGCGCGACGGAAAACGCCCAGTACAGCACGGTCGGTTTCCATTTGATGAAGGTGTCGTTGTGCAGCACGAGCGTCGCGCCGCCGAACACGACGACGACGCCGAGGCTTACCCACAGCATCGGGTCGACCTTGCGATGGCGGAACGCGACCCACGCGATCTGCACCAGGGTTGCGACGATCGCCACTGCCGTCGCCGTGAAAATGCCCCAGATCTTGAAGGCGACGAAGAACAGGATGATCGGGAACAGATCGAACAGGAATTTCATTATCTGGTCGGGAAGTCGGAGAGTGAGTGGAGCGGTAAATCAGGCAACGGGTTGAGTGACGCAGTGCGTGCGGCAATGGCTGATCGCTGCGCGCCCGCCGTTGCGCAAGCGGGCGGCCCGCGCGATAAGACCCGTGACGGCTTGCGGGCGCGGTGCCGCGAGCGGCACCGCCAGCCGGCGGCACGAGGCGCCCTCGCATGCTGCCCAGACACGACCACGTGACGAACACGCTACGGACAGGTCACGAACACGGCCCGAAAGCCGGCTGAAGGGCGCCGCGCGCGGCGCAACGCCCGAATCCCTGGGCCATGCCTGCCACCGGCCTTGCCCTTGGATTTCGCGCCGCGTTACTTGGGCTCGAATTGTAACGCAGCCGAATTGATGCAGTAACGCAGACCAGTCGGCGCCGGTCCGTCTTCGAATACGTGGCCGAGGTGCGCGCCGCACTTCTTGCATTGCACCTCGATACGCAGCATGCCGTGCGAACGGTCGGTCTTCTCGGCGATCACCTCGCCGTCGATCGGCCGGAAGTAGCTCGGCCAGCCGCAGCCCGCGTCGAACTTGGTGTCCGATTCGAACAGCGGGGTGCCGCAACAGACGCAGTCGTAAATGCCGCGCTCCCAGTGATCGTGATAGCGGCCCGTGAACGGGCGCTCGGTGGCCGCGTGGCGCGTCACCTGATATTCGATGTCGGAGAGCTGCTTGCGCCATTCGGTATCGCTTTTCTGGACCGCGGGGGCGTCGTGCTTGAGATCGTCGGGATTGTTCATGGTCGCTTCCTGTCTCGGGTCGGGCCTGGAAATGCCCGGTTTCAGTCTCGGTATGTTGAAGGCGGAGCCGCCCGCGCGTCACGCGTCACGACGAACAGCTGACTTCGAGCGAACTCGCCCAGTCGGGCGGCAGGCCCGCATACGCGGCGTATTCGGGCTGTTCGTCGAACGGGCGGCGCAGCACGGTCGCGAGCCGTTCCACTTCGGAAAAATCCTTTTCCTTCGCGCGCTGGATCGCGGTTTCCGCCAGATGGTTGCGAAGTACGAATTTGGGGTTCACGCGGTTCATTGCAATGGCGCGCGCGGCGTCGTCGCGTGTTTCTTCGGACAGCCGCGCGCGATAGTCGTTCGCCCAGGCGTCGAAGGCGGCGCGGTCGAGGAACAGGTCGCGCACCGGCGCGTCGCTGCTCGCATCGTGTTTCGACAAGCTCGCGAGATGGCGGAACGTCAGCGTGAAATCGGCGCGGTTTGTGTGCATCACTTCGAACAGGCGATTCACGAGCGCGTCGTCGCCTTCGCGCGCGTGTTCGAGGCCGAGCTTCGCGCGCATGCGGTTAGCGAGCTCCGGCGCGAACCGGTCCTTGAAGCCGCCGAGCACGCGTTGCGCGTCTTCGATCGCCTTGTCGCCGCGCACGCTTGCGTCGTGCCGTTCGCCGAGGATCGGCAGCAGCCCTTGCGCGAGGCAGAACAGGTTCCAGTAGGCGACCTGCGGCTGCCGCTGGTACGCGTAGCGGCCGTGCGTATCGGAGTGATTGCAGATGTGGTTCGCGTCGAAGCCGTCCAGGAAACCGAACGGGCCGTAGTCGATCGTGAGGCCGAGGATCGACATGTTGTCGGTATTCATCACGCCGTGACAGAAACCGACCGCCTGCCAGTCGACCATCAGATCGGCGGTGGAGCGCACCGCCTCGTCGAGCAGCGCGAGATACGGGTCGTCGGCTTCGCGGCAATGCGGATAGAAGCGTTCGATCACGTGATCGGCCAGCGTGCGCAGCGCATCGACGCGATCGTTCGCATAGAAGTGCTCGAAGTGGCCGAAGCGCACGAAGCTCGGCGCGACGCGCGTGACCACCGCGGCGGTTTCGATCGTCTCGCGCCGCACCGGCTGATCGGAGCCGATCACGCACAGCGCGCGCGTGGTCGGAATGCCGAGATGATGCATCGCTTCCGAGCACAGATATTCGCGGATCGACGAGCGCAGCACCGCGCGGCCGTCGGCCATGCGCGAATAGGGCGTGAGGCCCGCGCCCTTCAGTTGCAGTTCGAAGCGCTGGCCGTCGTGTGCGAGTTCGCCGAGGCCGAGCGCGCGGCCGTCGCCGAGCTGGCCGGCCCACACGCCGAACTGGTGCCCCGAGTACACCGACGCATACGGCAGCGCCTCAGCGGGCCAGTTGCGCGTCGCGTTGCCGCAGAACAGTTCGATGAAACCCGGATCATGCTCGATGCCTGGCGGCAAACCGAGCAGCGCGGCGGTCTCGGCCGAAAAGCCGACCTGGTACGGTGCGCTGAGCGGCGCGGCGGGCAGGCGCGTGAGAAACGTGCTGCCGAGCCGCGCGAAGGCGTTGTCGGGGGGAGTGGCGAGTGTGTTGGAAAGATCCGTCAAAGCTGCGGATAGCCCTGCAATGCTTGGGGAAAACGACATGTTGAGCGCCTCTGGATTAACCGATATTGTAAGTCCGCGCCCGCGGCGCTGCTGGCTGGCCGCCTGAACGGGTTCGGACGGAGTTGCTTCGTTCGGTGCCGCCTGGTTCAGCCTGGTTCCTTTGGGTCCGTTGGGTCCCATTCGGCCACGGTCGCCGCCGCAACGATTTTCCGCCTTGCGCGCCTCAACCGCTTGCCGATCCGAATCGAAGTAAATTACAGCCAGGCAGGGCGAATCGAAACGCCAGCCGACCGCAACCCGAACGCAATCCGCCCCTATCGACAAGCCGAGGAGACTCCGCCTTATGACGACGCCGTTGCTGGGCCAGATGATGGACGTGCCGCTCACCGTGTCATCGCTGCTCGCGCACGCCGCGCGGCATTTCGGCAGCACCGAGATCGTGTCGCGCCGCATCGAAGGCGATCTGCATCGCTACACCTACCGCGATTGCGAGCAGCGCGCGAAGCAGCTCGCGCAGGCGCTGATCGCGCTCGGCGTCGAGGCGGGCGAGCGGGTCGCGACGCTCGCCTGGAACGGCTACCGGCATCTCGAAGCGTATTACGGCACGGCTGGCTTCGGCGCCGTATGCCACACGATCAACCCGCGGCTCTTTCCCGACCAGATCGCCTACATCGTCAATCACGCGGACGACGCCTACGTGCTGTTCGACACGACGTTCGCCGCGCTCGTCGATACGCTCGCGCCGCAGTGCCCGAAAGTGCGCGGCTGGATCGCGTTGTGCGACGAAGCGCATCTGCCGTCGATGCAAACGCCGGTGCTCTGCTACGAAACGCTGATGGCCGCGCAGGACGGCCACTTCGCGTGGCCCGCGCTCGACGAGCGCCAGGCCTCGTACCTCTGCTATACGTCGGGCACGACCGGCAATCCGAAGGGCGCGCTGTATTCGCATCGCTCGACGGTGCTGCATGCGCTCGGCGCCTCGCTGCCCGATGCGATGTGCCTGTCCGCGCGCGACAGCGTGCTGCCCGTGGTGCCGATGTTCCACGTCAATGCATGGGGCATTCCGCATGCGGCGCCGCTGACCGGCGCGAAGCTCGTGCTGCCCGGCAAGGATCTCGACGGCAAGTCGCTCTACGAACTGATGGAGCGCGAGCGCGTCACGTATTCGGCCGGCGTGCCGACCGTCTGGCTCGGTTTGCTCAACTACCTGCGCGAAGCGGGCGTGAAGTTTTCCTCGCTGGAGCGCACGGTGATCGGCGGCTCCGCGTGTCCGCCCGCGATGCTGCGCACGTTCGAGGACGACTACGGCGTGCAGGTCATCCACGCATGGGGCATGACGGAAATGTCGCCGCTCGGCACCTTGTCGAAACTGACGTGGGAGCAGAGCCAGCGGCCGGTGGCGGAGCAGCGCAAGCTGCTCGAAAAGCAGGGCCATACGATCTATGGGGTCGACATGAAGATCGTCGGCGAGGACGGCCGCGAATTGCCGTGGGACGGCGTCGCGTTCGGCGATCTGCACGTGCGCGGACCATGGGTGATCGACCGGTATTTCCGCAAGGACGACGCGCCGCTCGTCGACGGCTGGTTCCCGACCGGCGACGTCGCGACGATCGACCCCGACAGCTTCCTGCATATCACCGACCGCTCGAAGGACGTCATCAAGTCGGGCGGCGAATGGATCAGCTCGATCGACGTCGAGAACGTCGCGATCGCGCATCCGGGCGTGGCCGAAGCGGCCTGCATCGCGTGCGCGCATCCGAAGTGGACCGAGCGGCCGCTGCTCGTGGTCGTCAAGCGCGCGGGGCACGAGCCCACGCGCGAGGAACTGCTCGCGTTCTATGACGGCAAGGTCGCGAAGTGGTGGATTCCCGACGACGTCGTGTTCGTCGACGAACTGCCGCACACGGCGACCGGCAAGCTGCAGAAGCTCAAGCTGCGCGACCGGTTCCGCGACCATGTGCTGCCGTCCGCGCTGGACGACGCCCGCGATTGTCCGCTAACGCCGCTTGCGGCCGACGCCAGGGGAAACCCTGTCTGACTCTAAATTGAACGATCGTTCTTTTTTGTGTATTCTGTCTGCTGACCCCGGATTCATCGGTCGAAAAAGTCCGACAATGAGCGGACCCGATCACGGACCCGATGAGCCGGACGGGCGGCGCATCACGCGCCGCCTCATTGCATGGATCGCATGGAGGCAGGCATGGCGGTAAACGACGCAGTAGTGGACTACACGACTCATGACGGCGTGGCCGTCATCACGCTGAACAATCCCCCTGTGAATGGCCTCGGACTGTCGACGCGAGCGGGCATCGTCGAAGGGCTCGAGCGCGCGCAGAACGACCCGGCCATCAAGGCCGTCGTGCTGACGGGAGCAGGCAAGGCCTTTTCGGGCGGCGCCGACATCACCGAATTCAATACGCCGAAGGCGACCCAGGAGCCGACGCTCGCGACCGTCATCAAGGCCGTCGAAGGCAGCGCGAAGCCGGTCGTCGCGGCGATTCACAGCGTCGCGATGGGCGGCGGCCTCGAACTCGCGCTCGGCGCGCATTACCGCGTTGCCGCGGCCGGCGCGCAGATCGCGCTGCCCGAAGTGAAGCTCGGCATTTTGCCGGGCGCGGGCGGCACGCAGCGTCTGCCGCGCGCGATCGGTCTCGAAGCCGCGCTGAACATGATCGTCTCGGGCGCGCCGGTGCTCTCCGAAAAGCTCGCCGACTCGGGCCTGTTCGACGAAGTCGTCGCGAACCCGGCCGAACTCGCCGAAGCCGCGCTCGCCTTCGCGCGCAAGGTGGGTTCGAAGGCGGGCCCGCACCCGAAAGTGCGCGAGCGCAAGATCGAGCATCCGAACGCAGCCGGTTTCATCCAGTTCGCGCGCAACAGCGTCGCGGCAATCGCGAAGCATTTCCCGGCGCCGCACAAGTGCATCGACGCGGTGGAAGCCGGCGTGCAGAACGGCTTCGACAAGGGCCTCGCCTTCGAGCGCGAACGTTTTCTCGCGCTCGTGCAGACGCCCGAGAGCCGCGCGCTGCGTCATGCGTTCTTCGGCGAACGCGCGGCGAGCAAGATTCCCGATGTGCCGTCCGATACGCCGGTGCGCGAGATCGGCCAGGTGGCCGTGATCGGCGCGGGCACGATGGGCGGCGGTATCGCGATGAACTTCATCAACGCGGGCATTCCGGTCACGCTGCTCGAAACGAAGCAGGAAGCGCTCGACCGCGGGCTCGCGACGATCCGCAAGAACTACGAGGCGACGGTCAGGAAGGGCAAGCTCAAGCCTGAGGTGATGGAACAGCGCCTCGCGCTGCTGAAGCCGACGCTTTCCTACGACGACCTGAAGAGCGCCGACCTGATCGTCGAAGCCGTGTTCGAAGAACTGGGCGTGAAGGAGCAGGTGTTCCGCCGCCTCGACGAAGTCGCGAAGCCCGGCGCGATCCTCGCCTCGAACACGTCGACGCTCGATGTCGACAAGATTGCCGCGTTCACGAAGCGTCCGCGGGACGTGGTCGGCATGCACTTCTTCAGTCCGGCCAACGTGATGAAGCTGCTCGAAGTCGTGCGCGGCAAGGAGACCGCGAAGGACGTGCTCGCCACCGTGATGAAGGTCGCGAAGAAGATCAAAAAGACCGCGGTCGTCTCGGGCGTATGCGACGGCTTTATCGGCAATCGCATGATCGAGCAGTACGTGCGCCAGGCGCTCTTCATGCTCGAAGAAGGTGCGCTGCCCGCGCAGGTCGACAAGGCGATCGAGAAGTTCGGCTTCGCAATGGGGCCGTTCCGCATGAGCGATCTCGCCGGCAACGACATCGGCTGGGCGATTCGCAAGCGCCGCTATCTCGAGTATCCCGAGATGCATTATTCGAAGATCGCCGACCGTCTGTGCGAAATGGGCCGCTTCGGCCAGAAGACCGGCGGTGGCTGGTACGACTACAAGGCCGGCGACCGCACCGCGTATCCGTCGAGCGTGGTCAACGAGATGATCGGCGCGTATTCGAAAGAGGCCAACGCCGAGCGCCGCAAGATCAGCGACGAGGAAATCGTCGAGCGGCTCGTGTTCGCGCTCGTCAACGAAGGCGCGAAGATTCTCGAAGAGGGCATTGCGTCGAAGGCGTCGGACATCGACATGGTCTATCTGACCGGCTACGGCTTTCCGCTTCATCGCGGCGGCCCGATGCTGTACGCGGACACGGTCGGGCTCTACAACGTCGAGCGCGCGATTCGCCGCTACGCGGCGCGGCCGAACGGCGACGCGTGGAAGCTCGCGGCCAGCATCGCGAAGCTGGCCGCCGAGGGGCGCGGCTTCAACGGCTGAGCGGACGACGGGGATCGGCGCGGCGGCTTCGCGCGGCGCGCCGATCTCACCCGAATCGAGTCTGGATCAGACTCGAATCAGACTCGGATCAAACGACAGAGGCGGCGCGCCCACGCGCATAAAACCGGCATGAAACCGGGATGAAGCGCACGGCATCGAGCCGGCGCGCCGCTCTCGACACTGCAATGGGAGACACGCATGACTGACGCCGTAATCGTATCCACCGCCCGCACGGGTCTCGCCAAATCGTGGCGCGGCGGTTTCAACATGACGCATGGCGCGACGCTCGGCGGCCACGTGACGCAGGCCGCGGTCGAGCGCGCGAAAATCGACCCGGCGCGCGTCGAGGACGTCATCATGGGCTGCGCGAATCCGGAAGGCGCGACCGGCGCCAATATCGCGCGGCAGATCGCGCTGCGCGCGGGCCTGCCGGTCAGCGTGCCGGGCATGACCGTGAACCGCTTCTGCTCGTCGGGCTTGCAGACGATCGCGCTGGCCGCGCAACGCGTGATCGCCGGTGAGGGCGACGTGTTCGTCGCCGGTGGCGTCGAGTCGATCTCGTGCGTGCAGAACGAGATGAACCGCCACATGATGACCGAAGGCTGGCTCAACGAGCACAAGCCGGAAATCTACTGGCCGATGCTGCAGACGGCCGAGAACGTCGCGAAGCGCTACGCGATTTCGAAGGAACGCCAGGACGAATACGGCGTGCGCTCGCAGCAGCGCGCGGCGGCCGCGCTCGAAGCCGGCCGGTTCAAGGACGAGATCGTGCCGCTGACGGTGCTCGCCGGTGTCGCCGATAAAGCGACCGGGCGGCTCTATACGAAGGAGGTGACGGTCAGCAGCGATGAAGGCATTCGCGCTGACACGACGCTCGAAGGCGTCGCGAAGATTCGCACGGCGGTGCCGGGCGGCGTGATCACCGCGGGCAACGCGAGCCAGTTCTCGGACGGCGCGTCGGCCAGCGTGGTGATGAACGCGACGCTCGCGGAGCGCGAAGGTTTGCAGCCGCTCGGTATTTTCCGCGGCTTCGCGGTGGCCGGTTGCGAGCCCGACGAAATGGGCATTGGCCCGGTGTTTGCGGTGCCGAAGCTGTTGAAGAAGGCCGGCCTCAAGGTCGAGGACATCGGCCTGTGGGAGCTGAACGAAGCGTTCGCGGTGCAGGTGCTCTATTGCGCGGATACGCTTGGCATTCCGCACGACCGCCTCAACGTGAACGGCGGCGCGATCGCGGTCGGCCACCCGTATGGCGTGTCGGGCGCGCGGCTCGTCGGCCATGCGCTGATCGAGGGCAAACGGCGCGGCGTGAAGTTCGTCGTGGTGACGATGTGCATCGGCGGCGGGCAGGGCGCGGCGGGCTTGTTCGAAGTGGTCTGAGGTGGCCTGAGGTGGTGGGTGCCGGGCGCGCATCTGTGAGCAAGCTCACGGTGATGCGATGCCCGGTAGCCTCGGTAGCGGCAGGCTAGGCGCGCCCTGGTCGACAAGGGGCATCGTGCGGGTCAGGTCCGCCGGAGAGCTTGTCGCGCGGCAGGTAGTGAATCTGTGCGAACTGCGCGGCGCACGCGAAGGCGAGCGCGTGGCGCATGGAGGCGAATGCGGGCACGGCCAGCGGCATGTGTGCAAGAAGCACCGGGTGACTGAGCCACCCGCGTGCGGAGACAAGGGAACTATGCACTCAGAATACGCTTCAATTCGTCGAAAAACGAAGCAGTTGTATAGCCCCATAGAACCGGGTTGAAATTGAATCCATAGGCTTCATAGAATTTTGTGTCGAGACTCTCACCTGCCTCTTTTTTGAATGTGTCTATTTCCGATAGCGCCTCTGCGATTTCTTCCGGAGAACTGTCTCGCTTGTAGCAAGAGACGACATCTTCCAGCTTATCGCCCCAAAGATCGCTATCCTGGTTGAGATATCCCCCGAACAGCACATAGAACTGGGGATAGGATTTTTCGTTCATCATTGCAGTAGATAAGACAACCTGAGCCGTACTCATATTGATATTCCGGGCGCAATCTCTCGCGCAATTGTGCCTCAGTCCGCCCGACACGCTTTTCGATTGTATGCCCGCCGACCCAGCTACCGTTTTCGCTTCATGCTTCGTCAGTCTGATACGCCTGACTAAACAGATGATGAACGAATGAGGCGCAACCCGTGAGCAACCGATAGGCACCCCATGAGCGAACGAAGAAGCACAGCGACGTGAATGCACCGAAGCGATAGCAGGTATCATTTTTCGCCACGCGCGTATGCGCTTGCGTCCGCGTTTGTGCCCGCGCGCGCCTTGCGCGGCGACCGTCCGCGTGATGCGACCGTTCCAGATGCAGACGCCGCTGACCACGAACTCCGAACACTGCAATGACCGACTCGACCTCATCCGCCCGCAGCGGCAACGCTTCGTTGCCCGAAAGCCCCTTCGTCGACCGCCTCGGCGCGCGCTTGCTCAGCGCCGCCGACGGCGTCAGCGAAGTCGTGCTGCCCTTGCAGCCCGATCACATGAACACCTGGGACGTCGCGCACGGCGGCGTTACGATGACGCTCGCCGACGTCGCGCTCGCGATGGCCGCGCGCAGTCTCGCCGGCGACGGCGTCGGCGTCGTCACGGTCGAGATGAAGGTCAACTTCATGCAGCCCGGCCGCGGCGAGTTGCGCGCGAGCGGCCGCGTGCTGCACCGCTCGACCACGATGGCCTATTGCGAAGGCGAGATCCGCGACAGCGAAGGCCACTTCGTCGCCAAGGCGCTCGGCACCTTCAAGTACATGCGCCGCCTCGCGGTGGGCCGCGACGTGACGCGCCAGCGTCTGCGCAGCGACCCGTCGGCAAAACCCGGTCCGAGCGACTGACCGCGCAACCTCACGGCGCGCGCGAGGCACGACGACGCGCGCGCTGGCCAACCGAACCATCGGCAACTTAATTTGCAACTTAATTTGCAACTCCATCGGCAAACCAGGGAGACGACCCTCATGACCCAGATCAACCGGCAGGTTCTGCTCGCTTCGCGTCCGCAAGGCGAAGTCACGCCCGATAACTTCAGGCTCGTCGAAACGCCGCTCGCCCCGCTCGCCGAAGGCGAGGTGCGCGTGCGCAACCACTTCCTGTCGCTCGATCCGTACATGCGCGGCCGCATGAACGACAGCAAGTCGTACGCGGCGCCGCAGCCGCTCGACGAAGTGATGATCGGCGGCACGGTCGGCGAAGTGGTCGAATCGAAGAACCCGAAGTTCGCGGTCGGCAACAAGGTCGTCGCGATGTTCGGCTGGCAGGAGTACGGCACCTCGAACGGCGCGGGCATGCAGAAGGTCGACGACACGCATGTGCCGCTCCCGGCCTATCTTGGCCCGGTCGGCATGCCGGGCGTCACCGCGTGGTACGGGCTCAACCGCATCATCGCACCGAAGGCGGGCGAGACGGTCGTCGTCAGTGCGGCGAGCGGGGCGGTGGGCAGCGTGGTCGGCCAGCTCGCGAAGGCGGCCGGGGCGCGCGCGGTCGGCATCGCGGGCGGCGCGGAGAAATGCCGCTACGTCGTCGAGACGCTCGGCTTCGACGCCTGCGTCGACTACAAGGCCGGCAATCTCTACCAGGACCTGAAGGCCGCGACGCCCGACGGTATCGACGGCTGCTTCGAGAACGTCGGCGGCGAGGGGCTCGATGCGACGCTCGCGCGCATGAACGCGTTCGGGCGCATCGCGTTGTGCGGTTTCATCGCCGGGTATGACGGCCAGCCGGTACCGCTCAAAAATCCCTCGCTGATGCTGACGCAGCGGCTGCTCGTGCAGGGCTTTATCGTCTCGGAGCATATGGAGGTGTGGCCCGAGGCGCTCGCGCAGCTCGGCACGCTCGTCGCGCAGAAGAAGCTGCATTATCGCGAGACCATCGCGCAAGGGCTCGACGCCGCGCCCGAGGCGTTCATCGGTCTGCTCAAGGGCCGCAACTTCGGCAAGCAGCTGGTCAGGCTGATCTGATCCCGGCGCGGCGTCACCACTCAACCAGGGAGTAGTCCAACGATGTTCGAATTCGCAGGCAAGGTGGCGGTAATCACCGGCGCTGGCGGCGGCTTCGGCCGTGCGTTCGCGCAAAAGGGCGCGGCGCTCGGCATGAAGCTCGTGCTCGCCGACGTCAGCGCCGACGCGCTCGCGCAGACCGTCGACGCCTTGCGCGCGGCCGGCGCCGAGGCGATCGGCGTGCCGACCGACGTCGCCAACGCGGGCGAGGTCGAAGCGCTGGCCGAGGCCGCGCTCGCCGCGTTCGGCAAGGTGCATCTGCTCTTTAACAACGCGGGCGTGGGCTCGGGCGGCTTCCTGTGGGAAAGCAGCGCGAACGACTGGTCGTGGGTGTTCGGCGTCAACGTGATGGGCGTCGCGCACGGCGTGCGCGTCTTCACGCCGATCATGCTCGCGCAGAAGGAGCCCGCGCATATCGTCAACACGGCGTCGGTGGCGGGGCTGCTGTCGCCGCCCGCGATGGGCATCTACAACGCGTCGAAGCACGCGGTCGTGTCGCTGACCGAGACGCTTTATCACGACCTGCGGCTCGCGCAGGCGGGCACGGCTGGCGAGGTTGGCGAGGTTGGCTGTTCGTTGCTGTGTCCGGCCTTCGTGCCGACCGGCATCGCCGATGCCGAGCGCGCGCGCCCGGCCGGGCTGCGCAACGCGGGTCGGCCGACCCGCTCGCAGATCGCGGCGGGCAAGCAGTTGCAGCGCGCGGTGCAGTCGGGCAAGCTGTCCGCCGCCGATGTTGCCGACCTCGCGTTCGAGGCGATTGCCGCGCGGCGTTTCTATATCGTCACGCATCCCGGCATCATGGCGACCGTGAAGCTGCGTCACGAAGATATCGAACAATTGCGCGAGCCGTCCGATCCGATGTCGCTGAAGCCGGAAGTGAAGAACGCGGATTAACCTTTTGACGCATTTGCGCCGCCGGCGCTCGGCGCGCATCACGTTGCCCAAACCATGCCGTTGAATCCGAAGATCGAGCAGGTGCTCGACATGATCGCGCGGGCCAGGCGCCCGCATTATCACCAGATGAGCGCGCAGGCCGCGCGCGCGTCCTACGAGAAAAGCGCGCCGATTCTCGAGATCGCGAGCGCGCCGATGTTTTCGGTCGAGGACCTGCGCGTGCCGACGCGCGATGGCGCGACGATCCGCGCGCGTCTCTATTACCCGGTCGAGCCGGGCTGGGCCGAGCCGCTGCCCGCGTTCGTCTACTACCACGGCGGCGGCTTCACGGTCGGCAGCGTCGACACGCACGACGCACTATGCCGGATGTTCGCGCGCGACGGCCGCTGCGCGGTGCTGTCGGTCGACTACCGGCTCGCGCCCGAGCACCGATTCCCCACGGCGGTCGAAGACGCGTTCGACGCGCTGCGCTGGCTGCACGCCCACGCCGGCGAATTCGCGCTCGACGCGGATCGGCTCGCGGTCGGCGGCGATAGCGCGGGCGGCACGCTCGCGGCGGTCTGCGCGGTGCTTGCTCGCGACGCGGGCATGGCGCTCGCGCTGCAATTGCTGATCTATCCGGGCACGACCGGCCATCAGCAGACCGACTCGCATGCGCGTCTCGCCGACGGCTTTCTGCTGTCGGGCGAGACGATTCAATGGTTCTTCGAGCAGTATCTGCGCGACGCCGGCGATCGTGACGACTGGCGTTTCGCGCCGCTCGACGGCACGCGCGGCGCACCCGATTTTCGGCGCGTCGCGCCCGCGTGGATCGCGACCGCCGAATACGATCCGCTCAGCGACGAGGGCGACGCATACGCGGAGAAACTGCGCGCGCTCGGCAATCCGGTCACGCTCAGGCGCTACGCGGGCATGATCCACGAGTTCTTCAAGATGGGCGGCTTTGTGCCCGAGGTCGCGCAGGCGCACGCGGATGCCGCGGCGGCACTGCGCGCGGCGTTTGGCGTCGGGTGAGGGCGCGGTCTTCTAGCTCGCCCGCTCGACGTTGAACGCGAAGCTGCGTTCGAAATCGCCGGGCCGCACGATGCGGTGCGAACCGTTGTCGTCGCTGCGCTCGGCCACCGCCACGCCGATCACCTCGCCATAGGCGGCGACGCGCAGCGCGGTCGTGCCGCGCGTGCCGTATTCGGGCGATTCGATAAACGCCGCCGACAGCGCCCGCTCGCGTTCGAGCGGAATGCCGGTGGACGGCAGTTCGTCGTCGCGGGCGAGACGCGGATCGCGCATCAGATCGATCAGACGTTCGAGCGGCGGCGCTGCCTCGCGCGCGAGCAATGCGCCGAGTTCCGCGCGCTTTCCGACGAGCTTCGGCCACGCGGTATCGAGCACGGCGTTCGAGATGCCGTGCGTGCCCGGCGCGAGCAGCGCGGGGCCGCTGTGAGCGCCGCCGCGGTTGCAGTACCAGGCGAGCTCGCGGCGCGTCCAGTCGCCGACGAGCAGGTTGAAGCCGTTGTAGATGTCGCCGTCCTGCGCGACGTGGCGGAGATAGTCGAGCGGCGTTTCATGCGGATCGCCGCTGCGGTCTCGCGCGGCGCCGCTCACCCAGTCGCTGACGAGCGTGCCGCGCGTGGGCGCGTCGGCGCGCATCTCGGCCGGCGCGCGGTAATTGGTCAGCGCGGCGAAGCGGCCGTCGCGCGACATGCCGAGCCACGTGCCACCACCCACCAGATCGCGGCCCGCCAGCACGCCCGGCGCGTCATGCCACCAGCCGAGCGGCTCGGCCGTGCGGCGGAAGAACTCGTCGCGATTTGCCGCGAGCGTGAAGAGCGGGCCATCGACCGCGTCGGGTCGCCAGTCGAAAACGATCAGGCACATCGGGGGCGTCTCCCGGTGAGAGCAGGGGCGGCGGGTTTGCCGCAGGCGAGCGGCCGCGCAAGGCGGACGAGGTCAGGCAAGTCGGGTGAAGCGCTGTCGGGTGAAGTGGGCGAGTCGGGCGGCTAGAACAGCCGATCACGGTAACCGGTGAGGCCTGGCGGACAAACCAGCCGACGGCCGATAAAAGACGGCGCTCCATTGAGCGCCGCTTTTCATCGCACCCGCCGCCGCTCACACCTCGGTCGGCAAACCGTACGGCAGCGCGATAAAGCGCAGCGCCGGGCCATCGGCCGAGCCGAGATGCACGGTGCCGTTGTCGAGCGCCGCGAGCTTGATCTCGACGAGCAGATCGACGCCGCCTTCCCGCGCCGCCGCCGCGTTCACGATCATCCCGCATGGCTGGCCCGGATCGTCCGAATGGAACAGTTCCGCGCCGGGGCGCACCGTTTCCAGTTCGCCGTCAACGTGCGCGAGCGACGTGCGCCGCTTGATCGTGCCGCGATACTGGCTGCGCGCGACCACTTCCTGGCCCGGATAGCAGCCTTTGCGGAAATTGACCGCGCCGAGCACGTCGAAGTTAACCATTTGTGGCACAAACTGCTCGACGACCGGCTGCGTGATGCGCGGCTCGCCCGCGCGGATATCGAGCCAGTCCCACACCGCCGGCGAGACGCGCTGGAGCGTGCCGTCGAGCGCGGGCAGCAACGCCTCGACCTGCGCCTTCGGGCCGATCCACAGATAGCGCAGGCGTTCCAGCGCATCCGGCACGCGGATCAGCGAACCCGCCGTGCCGTCGACCTGCACGTGCACGCCGTCGGGCAGCGCGTCGAACACACCGGAGAGCGCGCCGCGCACGTCGCCTGCGAGGCCGACCACCGCGAGTTCGCCGCTCGCGTCGGCGAGCTTCGCCTTCGCGCGCAGCACGAACATCGACAGACGCTTCTGCACGGCCGCCTGCACGTCCTTCGACACCAGTAGGCGGATCGTGTCGCCGCTGCGCCAGCTGAGGAACGACGCGAGCAGGCGCCCCTTCGCCGAACAGTAGCCGGCGAGGCGCGCGTGAGCGGCATCGAGATGCTGGACGTCGTTGGTGAGCTGGCCGTGCAGGAAGCTGGCCGCGTCGTCGCCGGTGACGTCGATCACGCCGAACTGCGTGAGCGGCATATAGGCGCCGTGTTCGAGCACGGCGGCGAACTCGTCGGGCGATGGGCGCGGTGGCAGCGGCAGGGTGGTGGATGCGGCCGGGTTCGGCGTGGTTGGAGCAGCCGAGGCGTTATCTGAAGCGTTACCGAGCAGTGTGTTCATGGATTCCGGGAACAGTCAATTCTGACTTATTATATTCGGTCCAACCTTGCCACGTTTCGCGTATCCGCTACACCCATGCTCATGGCGCTTGCCGCACTTCCTGCATGGCAGCCTGCACCGACTCCGCCAACTTCTTTACTGGTGCGAAAGGAACGAGTTTCAACGTCTTTTCTCAGCATCCCTGCGCCGTCGGAAAATCAGTATAGCCGCAGCGAACCCGAGTACGATTCCAGCCGACGAAACCAGAAAGGCCAGATCGGATTTCTGATAAGCCGTTTTAACGCCGTATACGGAAACCAGCCAGTTCCATACCGGATTTGAAAAATTCAAAGGCGTATCCGGATGCATGATCCACCATATTGCATTGGCAAAGATGGCCAGCGCGAGGCATGGGCCGACGGCGAGAAAGATCAGAATCCTTTTCATGCCACAATCAATTCGCCATATGCTTTAAGCCGCAACCCGGCAATGGGTATTTTCGGCGTGTCGGTAAATATAGAGCGGATACGATTCCAGTCAGTCAGCCGTTCAATCGTTACGCAACCCTCGCTTCTCTCCAGTCTTCCTTTCGGGTGCAGCCTGAACTGGCCGCGAACGATGCCATTGCAGATAACCTCGTCGTCGATATTCCCGTTGATCGCATAGAGCGAATACCATTCGCCCTTTTTATTGCCATTCAGGTCAAGCCGCTCCTTTAGCGGACCGAGGAGGCCGCCCGACTGCCGATCAAAAATGTAGTAGCGGGCGATGGGAATGGCACCATATCCCGGCGTACACATGAGAGCAGGTTGATTGATGTCATTTTCCTGGCCGGAAAAAGCCGGAAACGATAAAGCACCGATTTTTAATTCGCTCATCGGCTTACCATTCAATTTGAATGAGCATTGAAGCATCGGTTCCCCGGATTGACCATTCGGTGCCAAATTCCGAATAGTCAGATGTGATAGGCGGACGCATTGTATCGGCGTATTTTTTTGAGAAGGAAACTGTTTCAGGTTGGATTCGTTGCGCTGGTATTCTCGCGGTCTCGAAACGCGTCAAGCCGGGAAACGCGGGGCAATGCATCGGTTTCGAGCCGGCTCTGTCGGCTGGATCGGCAGGCAGAGCCGCCTTGCGCTCGCGCTTCCAGGCGTCGGCTTCGCGTGATAGCTTGTCGATTCGGGTCACTTCGGGTCGCCCGGCGTCGAGGTGGTACAGTGACTCCGGGGCCGCGGCTGTGACTATCTCGTGTCCACCCCTATACAATACGGGCCAATACGGACCGAAAAAACCCGCAAGGGCCGCAAGACGGCGCAGTCTCCATGCCGATCGGCGCGAGGCTTTCCCGTTGAAAATCAGTTCGTTGCAATCTAAACGCTAATTCTGTCCTGACGTGTCCCTTCTGAAGAAATGCTTCATTGTCGGCGCAGTCGTCGTTGTGCTGGCCGCGGCGGCCGTCGCCGCTGGATATCACTGGGCCACGAGCCCGCTCGAACTGAACCCGGCGCAACTCGACGTCACCGTCAAACCGCATAGCAGCCTGCGCAGCGTCACGTTGCAACTCAAGCGCGGCGGCGTGCCGCTCGAACCCGAGCTGTTTATCGCGATGACGCGCGTGCTCGGCCTGCAAAGCGAACTGAAATCGGGCAACTACGAGTTCAAGAGCGGCGTCACGCCCTACGAGGTGCTGCAGAAAATCGCACGCGGCGACGTCAACGAATACGTGGCGACGATCATCGAGGGCTGGACCTTCAAGCGCATGCGCGCCGAGCTCGACGCGAATCCCGCGATCAGGCACGACACGGCCGGCATGAGCGACGCCGACCTGATGAGCGCGATCGGCGCGCCGGAGGCGTCGATCGGCAACGGCGAAGGGCTCTTTTTCCCCGACACCTATCTGTTCGACAAGAACACGAGCGACCTCGACATCTACCGCCGCGCGTACCGTCTGATGCACGTGCGTCTCGACGAGGCGTGGCTCGCGCGCGCGCCGAACCTGCCCTACAAGACGCCGTACGATGCGCTGACGATGGCCTCGATCATCGAAAAGGAAACCGGCAAGCCGGGCGACCGGCCGCTCGTCGCTGCGGTATTCGCGAACCGCCTGCGCGCGGGCATGCCGCTGCAGACCGACCCGAGCGTAATTTACGGAATGGGCGAGAGCTACACCGGCCACATCAGGAAAAAAGACCTGCAGACCGACACTCCCTACAATACCTACACCCGCATGGGCCTGCCGCCCACGCCGATTTCGCTGCCGGGCGTCGCGTCGCTGCAGGCGGCCCTGAATCCGGCGCAAAGCAACGCGCTGTACTTCGTATCGCGCGGCGACGGCAGCAGCATTTTTTCTGACACGCTCGGCGAGCACAACAAGGCCGTGGACAAATACATTCGAGGACAATGATGGCGCGCGGCAAATTCATTACGTTTGAAGGCATCGACGGTGCGGGCAAGACCACCCATCTAGGCTGGTTCCGCGAACGGCTCGAGGCCAGGATCGCGGCGACCGGCCGCTCGGTCGTCATGACGCGCGAGCCGGGCGGCACGCCGCTTGGCGAGCAGATCCGCGAGATCGTGCTGCATCAGAAGATGGACCTCGAAACCGAGGCGCTGCTGATGTTCGCGCTGCGCCGCCAGCATCTGGCCGAGGTGATCGAGCCGGCGCTCGCGCGCGGCGACTGGGTGCTGTCGGACCGTTTCACCGATGCGACCTTCGCCTACCAGGGCGGCGGCCGCGGCTTGCCGCGCGACAAGCTGGAAGCGCTCGAGCGCTGGGTGCAGGGCGGTTTTCAGCCCGACCTCACGGTGCTGTTCGACCTGCCGCCCGCCGTCGCGAACGAGCGGCGCAGCGCGGCGCGCAATCCGGATCGCTTCGAGAGCGAGTCAGCGGCGTTTTTCGAGCGCACGCGCGCCGAATACATGCGCCGCGCGGAAGAGGCGCCGTACCGTTTCGCTATCATCGATTCGTCGCAAAGCATCGCGCGTATCCAGAAACAGCTTGAGGAATTGATTACAGTTCTTTGATTTTTAAAGAATATAATTTCAAGCTTATAACGTTGTGCGAGCGCGTACCGTATTTGAGGACAAATCTCGGGAAGCGCTGTCAACCCACTGATTCAAAAAGAGAAACGATGATCTATCCGTGGCAAGCCGATGACTGGAACCGCCTGCAGCAGCTGCGCGGCCACTGGCCGCACGCGTTGCTGCTGCATGGCCAGGCGGGCATCGGCAAGCTGCGTTTCGCGCAGCACCTCGCCCAGGGGCTGTTGTGCGAGGCGCAGCAGGCCAACGGCGAGCCGTGCGGCGCCTGTGTGGCCTGCAACTGGTTCGCGCAGGGCAATCATCCCGATTACCGCATCGTCGTGCCAGAAGCGCTTGCCGCCGAAGCCGGCCCGGCCAACACCGCCAATGCCGCCGACGAGAAAGCCGACAAGGCCGACGCAGACGAAGGCAAGAAGACCCGCACGCCGAGCAAGGAAATCAAGATCGAGCAGATTCGCGGTCTGCTCGATTTCGTCGGGGTCGGTTCGCACCGCGGCGGCGCACGCGTCGTCGTGCTGTATCCGGCCGAAGCGCTCAACGTCGCGGCTGCCAATGCCTTGCTGAAGACGCTCGAGGAACCGCCCGCGGGGGTCATATTCCTGATGGTGTCGGCGCGCATCGACCGGCTTTTGCCGACCATCATCAGCCGCTGCCGCCAATGGCCGATGAGCGTGCCCGCGCCCGAGGCGGCCACGCAGTGGCTCGCCGCGCAAGGCGTGGCCGATGCGCCGGCATTGCTCGCCGAAGCCGGCGGGGCGCCGCTCGCGGCGCTCGCGCTCGCCAGCGACGAAAACCGTCCGCTGCGCGACTGGACTTTGAAGCAACTGGCGGCCGGCGCCGGGTGTGACGCGTTCGCCTGCGGCGAGGCGCTGCAGAAGCTGCCGGTGCCGCTCGTGCTCGGCTGGCTGCAACGCTGGATGTACGATCTGCTCGCGCAGCGCACGGCCGGTGCGCCGCGTTATTTCCCGCAGGCGTCGGCGGCGCTTGCGCAGTGCGCGTCGCAGGCCGAGGCCAATGCGTTCGCGCGCTTTCTGCGCAGTGTGACGCGCCAGCGCGCGGTCGAAAACCATCCGCTGAATGCGCGCCTCGTGTTCGAGGAACTGTTTATCGGCTATCGCGCGCTGTTTGCATAACACCTTTTTTGGCCTTTTTGCGCTGTTTTCCCGTCTCCACGTCAACGTTTCAAGCCAACGCACCATGAGCCTTTCCTACCGCGACGCCACGCTCGACGATCTGCCCGCGATCGTCGCCATCTACAACTCGACCGTCGCGTCGCGGCAAGTCACCGCCGACCTCGAACCGGTCAGCGTCGAAAGCCGGCTCGCGTGGTTTCACGCGCATGGCCCGCAGAAACGTCCGCTGTGGGTCGTCGAAGATCCGCGCGCGCCGGGCCGCGTGATCGCGTGGCTGAGCTTTTCGGATTTCTACGGCCGCCCGGCCTACCAGCGCACCGCTGAGGTCAGCATCTATCTCGACGAAAGCGCGCGCGGCCAGGGGCTCGGCAAACAGTTGCTGGCCGCGTCGCTCGAAGCGGCGCCGGGCCTCGGCATCGACACGGTGCTCGGTTTCGTCTTCGGTCACAATGAGGCGAGCATGCGGCTTTTCCGCGGCTTTGGCTTCGACGTGTGGGGCTCGCTGCCGCGCGTCGCGGTGCTCGACGGCGTCGAGCGCGATCTGGTGATTCTCGGCAAGCGCCTCGCGCAAGCCAGCTAGGCAAAGCCAGCGGGACGGGCGAGCGAGGCGCGCAACCGGGCAAGCCACGCAGCCGGCCGCGGCCGCGCCATGTCCTGGCTACCTGATCGTCCGCCCGTCCGCCGGTCAGCTCACCAGCCCATTTTTTCGCAGGACCTCATCATGTTTGTCGACTCGCACTGCCACATCAACTTCGAAGGACTCGCGGACCGTCTGCCGCAAATCCTCGAAAACATGCGCAGCCATTCGGTCACGCACGCGCTGTGCGTGTCGGTGGACCTGGAAACGCTGCCGTCCGTGTTGGAGATCGCCGCGCGCCACGACAACGTCTACGCGTCGGTCGGCGTGCATCCCGATCACGAGGACATGCGCGAGCCGAGCGTGGCCGAACTGGTCGAGCTGGCCGCGCATCCGAAAGTCGTGGCGATCGGCGAGACGGGGCTCGACTATTACCGCCTCGAAGGCCGCTCGATCGCCGACATGGAGTGGCAGCGCGAGCGCTTTCGCACGCACATCCGCGCCGCGCACGCGACGAAGAAGCCGCTGATTATCCACACGCGCTCGTCGTCGGAAGATACGCTGCGCATCATGGCCGAGGAGCGCGCGGGCGAGACGGGCGGCGTCATGCATTGCTTTACCGAGCCGTGGGCCATCGCCGAGCAGGCGCTCGCGCAGAATTTTTACATCTCGCTGTCGGGCATCGTCACGTTCAAGAACGCGACCGAGGTGCAGGACGTCGCGCGCCGCGTGCCGCTCGCGCGCCTGCTGATCGAAACCGACTCGCCGTATCTCGCGCCGGTGCCGTATCGCGGCAAACCCAATGAACCTGCGTACGTAAGTTATGTCGGACGCTTCATCGCGCAGCAACGCGAGATGTCGGACGAGGCGCTGGCCGCCGCGACCACGCAAAACTTCTTCAGGCTGTTCGGGATTCCGGCGCCGGTCGGCGCTTGAGTGTAAAGTCGAGTAACATCAAAGGGATAGGGAAGTCTCCTAAAGCAAAACATGAAAAATATTTCGATGTCGTCCGCTGCTTTCCAACCCGCTTCGGCACCGGCCGCGCGCCGTGGCGCGGGCCTTGCCGCGGCGTTCGCGCCGGTGCGGTGCGCGGCGTTTGCCGCGACGCTCGCCTGCGCGGCGCTGACCACGCTGGTCGCCGCGCCCGCGCAGGCCGCACCGATCGACTCGCTCATCAAGGCGGTCAAGTTCGACGACATCGACGGTGTCAACAAGCTGATCGCGAAGGGCATGGACCCGAACAGCGTCGACAACCAGGGCATCCCGCTGCTCGTGATCGCCGCGCGCGAAAAGTCGGACAAGGTGGGCGCGGCGCTCGTCGCGAATCCCAAAACCAATATCGAGATCGAGGACAAGTCGGGCGAAAACGCGCTGATGATGGCCTCGCTTGTCGGCGACATCAACTTCGTAAACCTGCTGCTCGCGAAAGACGCCGAGGTCAACAAGAAGGGCTGGGCGCCGCTGCACTACGCGGCCGCGAACGGTCATGACAACATCGTCAAACTGCTGCTCGATCACTCGGCCTACGTCGACGCGGGTTCGCCGAACGGCACCACGCCGCTGATGATGGCCGCGCGCGGCGGCCATATGTCGACGCTCAAGCTGCTGCTCGACAACGGCGCGGATATCGGCGTGAAGAACCAGATCGGCATGACCGCGCTCGATTTCGCGAAGCAGTACAAGGAGCCGGACGCCGTCGAAGGGCTGACGGCGCGCATGCAGCAGGCGCAGCAGCAGAAGTAACCGGCGGCGAGCCGGCACGGGCAGTGTGCGGCGCAAACTCGCCGTGGGTGAATCAGCCGATGAGTTCGCCAGTGAATTAGCCAGTGCGCCCGGTCGGTCGCCGCCATTTGCCGGTGCGTGATGGCGGCCTGCCTGCTGCCGTCGCGTAAAACAGTGCAGAATGACGATCTCGGCGCGCCACGCGGTGTGCCGTCTGGACGCGGCGAAAGACCGCGTGATAAACAAACCTGGAAAGGAACACCATGCTGCGGGCTTTGATTTTCGCCGGCGCGCTTGCTTTGCCGCTATCGGCAGCCGCGTTTACGGGAGGCGACCTCAACAAGCTGTGCACCAAGACCGACGTGGCTTCGCGCAGCGCATGCGCGGCCTATATCGAAGGCGCGGCTGACGGCATCTTCAACACGATCGATGCGATCGGCGGCACCACCGGTCCGCGCGTCGGCCAGTATTTCTGCCTGCCGGCGGACGCACGCTCGGCGCAATTGACCGACGCGGTGCGCCGGTACATCGCCGACAATCCGAACGCCGCCGGCTACAACGCGAGCACGGCGATTTCGCTCGGACTCGGCAAGGCGTTTCCCTGCCGAAGCGGCGGCTGATCCGCCGCGCCGGGCCTTCCGCCCGGCATCCCGATAGCCCGGCAAACGCGCGCCGGGTGCCGCGGCGGCCGTTCTCCCTCAGGCGGGAGCGGCCGCCCGGGAAGTGAGTAGTCCCGCAGGCGTGCCGCCGTCGCTCGAGCCCGGAGGAAGATGCCCGTTATGCCTACTTTCGACGACTTCAGCCGCGTGGCCGCCGCGCCGCTGCACTCATGGCTCGGCGCGCTGGTCGTCACGGCCATCGTGACGGTGGTGGCGATCGGCTTTCATCGCTTCGGCTCGCGCATCGTCATGCGCATCGCCGAGCCGCATACGCTCACGAGCGTGGTGCTGCGCTACATCGACAAGCCGACCCTGTTCGTCCTCGTGATCTTCGTCTTCGCGTGGGTCTGGTCCGAGGCGCCCGATTCCCTCCATTTCATCGAACCCGTACGCGACGTCACCTCGATCGCGCTGATCGCCGCGCTCACGTGGCTGTCGGTGCGATCGGCGAGGCAATCATTCGCGCCCATCCGCTCGATACCGCCGATAACCTGCAGGCGCGCCGCATTCACACACAGGCGCGCGTGCTCGCGCGCTCGGTGATGATCGTGATCGTTATCGTCGGCATGGGCGGCGCGCTGATGACCTTGCCGGGTGTCCGGCAGATCGGTGCGAGTCTGCTCGCATCGGCCGGGGTGGCCGGTCTCGTCGCCGGTATCGCGGCGCGGCCGGTGCTCGGCAATCTGATCGCGGGCTTGCAGATCGCGCTCTCGCAACCAATCCGCCTCGACGACGTCGTCGTGATCCAGGGCGAGTGGGGGCGTATCGAGGAAATCACCGGCACGTACGTGGCGGTGCGTCTGTGGGACCAGCGCCGCCTGATCGTGCCGCTGCAATGGTTCATCGAAAACCCGTTTGCCAACTGGACGCGCAGCAGCTCGCAGATCATCGGCACGGTGTTTCTGTTCGTCGATTACCGGATGCCGCTCGCGCCGCTGCGCGAAGAGCTGGCGCGCATCGTCGAGCACGCGCCCGAGTGGGATCGCCGCGTGCAGGTGCTGCAGGTCACCGAGGGCACCGAGCGCGCGATGCAGTTGCGCGCGCTCGTCAGCGCGTCCGATTCCGGCCTCGCGTGGGATCTGCGCTGCCGCGTGCGCGAAGGGCTGCTCGATTTCATTCAGCGGCACTATCCCGAGTACCTGCCGCGCGCGCGGGCCGAGGTGTCGGCGGAACCGGAAAGCGGCGACGGCGCCCGTCTCGACCGGCTGCCGCGCGGCAGGCAGGCGCCGGCCGGCAGCACGGCCGCGCATACCGAAGCCGATCCGGTGGCGAGCCGCGTCGGCCGGCCGGAGGGCACAGCCGATGCCGCTGCTCTCGCTGCAGCGAGGAAGGCGCAGGAGCGGGCTTAGCCACGCGCTGGTTCGTGCTATGGGTACATTTGGGTAGGGCTTCGGCTGAGGGGCGCCCGGCAATGCAAGCCGTAGCCGTAATCGTTCGCACGGACCGACCAGCGCAATTCGACCAGGCACACGGTTTGCTGTCCATGCGTGCGCCGCGTCCACAGCCGCGAACGAGCCGGACCGGCGCGCATCCCGGCAACCCAAGGAGGATAGGCAAGATGGGCCGACTGATCGTCGTGTCGAATCGCGTCGCGACGCCGACGGAGACCAAAGGATCGGCGGGCGGGCTCGCCGTCGGCGTATTCGGCGCGCTGAAGGACGCGGGCGGCGTCTGGTTCGGCTGGAGCGGCGACGTAGTCAGTGAAACCGTCGCCAATGCCGGGCCGACGCTCGACCAGGACGGCGCCGTGACCTTCGCGACCGTCGGCCTCACGCGCAAGGACTACGACCAGTACTACCGCGGCTTTTCCAACGCGACGCTATGGCCCGTGTTCCACTACCGCAACGACCTCGCGCGCTACGAGCGCGAGGAGTATGCGGGCTACCGGCGCGTGAACGCATGGCTCGCGCACAAGCTCGTCAAGCTGCTCGAACCCGACGACATCATCTGGATTCACGACTACCATCTGATCCCGTTTGCCGAGGCGCTGCGCAACGAGGGCGTCGCAAACCGCATCGGCTTCTTCCTGCATATTCCGTTTCCCGCGCCGCAGATCCTGCTCAACATTCCGCCGCACGAGGAGCTCGTGAAGTCGATGTCGTGCTACGACCTGCTCGGCTTCCAGACCGCCACCGACCAGCAGGCGTTCCACGACTACGTGGCGCGCCATGCGCGCGGCACCGTGAGCGCCGATGGCGTCGTCGAGGCGTTCGGGCGCAAGCTGCGCACCGGCGTCTACCGGATCGGCGTGTTCCCCGACGAAATCGCCGCGCAGGCGAAGCGCTACGAGAGCCGCCAGCATGTGCTCGACCTCAAGCAGAGCCTCGAAGGGCGCAAGCTCATCATGAGCGTCGACCGGCTCGATTATTCGAAGGGGCTCGTCGAGCGTTTCCGCTCGTTCGAGCTACTGCTCGAACGCTCGCCCGAATGGCGCGGCAACGTCACGCTCGTGCAGATCGCGCCGCCGACGCGCTCGGACGTCGCGACCTATCAGAAGATTCGCCAGGACCTCGAATACGAAGCAGGGCGCATCAACGGCCGCTACTCGGGCCTCGACTACACGCCGATCCGCTACCTGAACCAGCAGTACGACCGCTGGAAGCTGATGTCGCTGTTCCGCGAATCGCAGATCGGCTTCGTCACGCCGCTGCACGACGGCATGAATCTCGTCGCGAAGGAGTACGTCGCCGCGCAGAATCCCGACGACCCCGGCGTGCTCGTGCTGTCGATTTTCGCGGGCGCGGCTGCGGAGCTCTCCGGTGCGCTGCTCGTCAATCCGCACGACTCCGTCGGCATGTGCGAGGCTCTGCAACGCGCCTTGCAGATGCCGCTCGACGCACGCCAGCGGCGCCACGAGATCAACATGGCGGCGCTGCGCAAGAACGACCTCGGCGTGTGGCGCGACACCTTTCTCGACGATTTGCGCCGAGTGCCGCTGCGCAAGCCGGGCGAGGGCGGCGGACATGGCTAGGCGCGGGCCGCCTGGCTCGCCCGACCTGTCGTCTTCGGCCGCCCGCTTGCGCGCCGCGTGCCGGGCGGGTTGCGGCCCCGCTTTGTCGTCCTGCCTGGTCGTCCCGCTTTGCCCCCTCGCTACAGTTTGCCGCGCCCGTCACCGGATGTAAGCCGGGTGTAACAGCACCGAGCAAATGCAAGACCGGCGGCTTTTCCCTAGCCACCAGGAAATAATGAGCCTTGTCCGACGATGTGCGAACGATGGACGCCTGCCTGGGCGAAGCGCGCATTGATCGCGGGTAACGGCGCTGTCATACTCGGCGTCGCCGGCGCGCACCGCCACGAGGCGCAAGCCGCCGGCTCATGGAGACAGACTATGAAGATTGCGCAGATCGCCCCGTTGACCGAATCCGTGCCGCCGAAACTCTATGGCGGCACCGAGCGCGTCGTGTCGTACATCACCGAGGCGCTGGTCGAACAGGGCCACGACGTGACGCTGTTCGCGAGCGGCGACTCCGTCACGAGCGCGAAGCTCGAAGCGGTTTGGCCGCGCGCGCTGCGTCTCGACCCCGGCATTCGCGACCGCATCGCGCCGCATATGCTGCTGATGGAACTCGTGCGCCGCCAGGCCGAAGAGTTCGACGTGCTGCACTTCCACCTCGACTATTACTCGTTCTCGGTCTTCAAGCGGCAGGACACGCCGTTCGTCACGACGATGCACGGCCGGCTCGATCTGCCCGAACAGCAGCCCGTGTTCGACACCTTCAACACCGCGCCGGTGATTTCGATCTCGAATGCGCAGCGTCATCCGCTGCCGCAGGCGCGGTGGCTTACCACCGTCTATCACGGCTTGCCGGAGCAGTTGTACACGCCGCAGCCGGTCGAGCAGAAGTACCTTGCGTTTCTCGGCCGGATTTCGCCGGAAAAGCGCGTCGATACCGCGATTCGTATCGCGGGGCGCTGCGGCATGCCGATCCGCATCGCCGCGAAAGTCGATGCGGCCGACCGCGAATACTTCGAGCGCGAGATCCGGCCGTTGCTCGATCTGCCGTATGTCGAATACATCGGCGAGATTGCCGACGGCCAGAAGGCCGAGTTTCTGTCCGGGGCGCACGCGCTGCTGTTTCCGATCGACTGGCCGGAGCCGTTCGGCCTCGTGATGATCGAGGCGATGGCGTGCGGCACGCCGGTCATTGCATTCAATCGCGGCTCGGTGCCCGAAGTGCTCGAAGACGGCGTGACGGGCTTTATCGTCGAGGACGAGATCGGCGCGGTCGCAGCGGTGGCCCGGCTGCACAAGATGCCGCGCGCGGGTGTGCGGCGCCGCTTCGAGGAGCGCTTCACTTCGCACCGGATGGCGCGGCAATACGTGGAGGCGTATCAGTCGGTGATTCGCGCGCAGAAGCGCTCGCGCTTCAAGGTGATCGATACGTCGGGAAGCTGATCTTCGCCGGCGGCGAGGCTGACTGCGGAGCGGTGAAGGGGGAAAAGAAAAAGCGGCGGTGCATCGACAGACGCACCGCCGTTTTTATGGCCGCACTAGCGCATTCGGACCCGCGCTCAGATCTTCAGGCGCGTGACCTTCGTACCTTGCAGCGACACGTCGCCCATCAGGCCCGCGTTGGTCATGACGAAGACCTCCACCGGGGCCGTGGCCGTGTTCGTGTCGATCGCGCCATTCGCACCGACCTTCACGAGCGCGACCGATGCATCGGCGCCGGCCGACCAGCCGTCCGCGTTGCGGAATTTGTCGAGCGAGTCCTGCGTCATGAACATGAAGATGAGCGCCTTCGACTGCGCGCCGGCCTGCAGGCCGAACGAGCCCGACACCGTGCTGTAGTAGCCGACCGTGGCACCGCCCACGCGCAACGCGCCTTCGCCATACTGGCCGCCGACGATGAAGCCCGCCTGCAGCACCGAAGGGAACACGAGTACGCCGCGCGCCTTCGAGACCAGCTCACGCGAGCCCGGTACGGTGGTGAACAGCTTGGACATCGTGCCGTCGACGCTGGCGTCGATCGATTGACGCTTCGAGGCGTTCGTGGCGGCGGTGGGATTGCTGTTGCCCGTCGTCGTGCAGCCAGCGAGTGCAAGGCCTCCGACAGCGAGTGCGGCGGTCGTCTTCAACATGAAGTGTCGTCTTTGCATCGTTTTTCTCCATTTTCTTCATCATGGATCCGTGGCGCAACCGCGAATGGCTTCGCCCGGTCGCTTTTAAGTTATAACACAGGCGACGCATAAAGGCGTGTGGCATGCGCATGCGAAAGCCTTATGGGATGGGGCTTTGAGGCCGATGAAGACAGACCGGCGAGTAATTTTGACTGGCTTCGAAGGGCGCCCTGGAGGACATGGAAAAACCTCCAAAGGTGCTGCGCGAGCGGGGCGTGGACGTATTGACGGCGAGATGCGCGCTGCGTGCTGCGATCCTGGCGATGCGCCGGCGAGGCATGGACGAAGCGACACGAAGGCCCGTTTTTACCGATTTTCTGTGCAAGGCACTACGCGATTGGCATCGCATTGAAATGGCCGCACTCGTGCCGCCATTTCGCGAGGCAAGCCGCCCATGCCGCCCATGGCAAAGCGTGCCGCTTACCCGTGATTCGCCGGACTCTTGACCGGCGGCGGACGCCGCAGCGCGCGGCGCACCATGCCGATAATCACGCCGATCAGGAACAGGATCGCCGCCGGCACCACCCAGTAGCCGACGAACGCGTGCCACAGATAAGCCATCAGCGTCGAGCGGCGCACGCTGTATTCGTTGATCGCATCCTGCTGGCGCGCCGCGTTGGCGGCCAGCACGTCGGCCGGGCAGCCGGCGGCTTTCGCTTCGTCGGGCTTGCCGTGGCAATGCGCGGGCGCACCGGCCGCGCGTTGCGCGTCGGTGAAATTCCAGGTGGTCAGCGCGCGGTCGAGATCGACGGCGTTATACGACATTTCCTCGCGGATCTCGTTGACCGCAACGATCGCCACGGGCACGGCCCAGAATACGATGACCAGCAACCACCGCCTCAGCCAGCGGTTTTTATACTTCGATACCATCCTTGCCTCCGGTCGATGCTCAGCAGCACGAACGACAAGATGGCGGCCCGTTTGATCCGGTTGTGTCGGGTAGGTGAGGGTGGGCCGTCTCCGCAGCCATCATAGAAGAAAAACGGCGGGTTCGTGCGGGCGGACAGCGAAGGAAGGCAAAGCGCGAGCCGTGCCGGCAAGCGCGCGGCCGGGCCGCGATGGGCGAGGCAGGCCCGATGCGCCGGCGCCCGCGTGCTCGACACAGGCGCCGGCGGGCGCCGGCAGATGCCGACGCCGTGGGAGACGGCGATTTCGTGCGGGCGTTCTAGTTGGCAGCCGCCGGCGCCGATGACGACAGGCAGGTCTTCATGAACGCCTTGCGGTCGTCGCCTTTCTTGCCGGTGGCCTGGGCGTTGCACGCCTTCATCTTGTCCTGCTGGCTCATCGGCGCGGCGGCGGCCGGCTTCGCGGACAGGCAGGTCTTCATGAACGCCTTGCGGTCGTCGCCCTTCTTGTCGCCGGCCTGCTTGTTGCAATCGGCCATTTTGGTCTGCTGGCTGTTCTGCGCGAACGCCGGTGACACGAGTACCGCGCCGAGCACCAGCGCAGCGATAGCGGATTGAATCTTCATGGGACACTCCATCGGTGGTGAAAACGTTTTTGGTCGTTCATGCGCGCGGGCGTCGATAACGGAGAGGCCCCGGCGCATCCATTATGGCGAATGCCGTCTGCGAGAACGTAGAAAAATGCCATCCGGTTGACAAGGGGCGCCGCTCGTTTTCCCTTAGGGGCCCGGTTCATGCGGCATGGTCATGTGCTGTCCATGCACTCTGCGGTGCTGTACGGCCCCGTACCCGAGTGCAAAAAGAGCGGCATGAGAAAGCCGTGAGTCCGCTCTTCCCAGGCTGTTATCGAAGCTCGAACCCGCGCTTTGACGATCAGCAGGCTTCATCCCGCCACAGGCCCAGGAGAAAACCATCGAGCATGAATAACGGCAGTTCTTTCCCGAACTTGAGCCCATATCGGCCTCTGAAAATTTTTTTTCGGCAAATCCTTAAATCGCACTCTTTTACGGGGATTTCGTCACGTCCTCGTCACACGCCCGCGACGATAATCCCCGCGCCCGCAAGTACAAAATCACACGGGCGACCCGCAAAAAGCGGGGGATTTTGCATTTCCAGATCTCGGGGATCTTCAGATGACCATCCGTCACCGCATCACGCTTCTCGTCGTTCTGATGCTCGTCGCGCTATCCGCCATTGGCGGCTACGCCGTGCTTCAGACCCGCAGCAGTGCCGTCAATGTGCGGCAGGTTACTCAAGGTGTCGTGCCGAGCGCGCTCGCGTCGGCGGACCTCGTTTCGCAGGTCAAGGACGTGCAGCTCGCGATGATGACGCTCGTCTATGCGCCCGACGCGAATATGGTTGCGCAGGCCCAGGCGCTTCTGAAGAGCAAGGAAGCCTCGTTGCAGGCCGCACTCGATGTGCAGGCCCGGGCCGCGCAAGGTCAGGCGCAAACGGGGCTCGTGAGCCAGGCGCGCGAGAGCCTCGCGAATTATTTCAACGCGGTCAATGACACCGCGAAGATGAAGGCCGAAGGCAAGAACGAACTTGCGCAGGCCTATCTGTTCGCGAACGTCGCGGAGTATCGCGACGAACTCGAAGGTATCGTCGAGACGCTGCGCATCGAGAAGAATCGCCAGAAGGACGCCGCGATCGGGACGCTGAACGACGCGCTCGCCACCACCACGACCGCGATCGCCGCCGCGACCGGCGCGGCCATCGCCGTGCTGGTGCTGATCAGCGCGCTGCTGTATCGCCAGATTACGCGTCCGCTGAGCCGCATGCAGGTCGAGATGAGCGAGATCGCGGCGAGCCAGGACTTCACGCGGCGCGTGCCGGTCGGCCGCATGGACGAGATCGGTCATTCGATCGTCGCGTTCAACGGCATGATCGAAAAGATCCAGCAAAGCTCGCTGCAACTGAAGCAGAAGACCGCCGACATCCAGGCGATGCTGCAGAACATGCAGCAGGGCATTCTGACCGTGGTCGAAGGCGTGGTCGTGCATCCGGAGTACTCGGCCTATCTCGAAGCGATCTTCGAAACGCGCGAGATCGCGGGGCGTCCGCTGCTCGATCTCGTGTTCGGCGGCACCGGCATCGGCAGCGACAGGCTCGCGCAAATCGAGGCCGCGCTCGCAGCATGCCTCGGCGAAGACAGCATGAACTTCGAGTTCAACCAGCATCTGCTCGTCAACGAAATCACCAAGCCGATGGCCGATGGTCGCGTGAAGACGCTCGATCTGAGCTGGTCGGCCATCACCGACGAAAACGATGTCGTATTGCGCCTGATGCTGTGCGTGCGCGACGTGACCGAGTTGCGCGCGCTCGCTGCCGAAGCCGGCGAACAGAAACGCCGCCTCGAAATGATCGGCGAAATTCTCGCGGTGAGCCAGGAGAAATTCCATCACTTCGTCGAAAGCGCAACGGGCTTTATCCACGAGAACGAGCGCATCATTCGTCAGCATCACGAACCGAGCCACGAGGCGGTGGCCGAACTGTTCCGCAACATGCATACGGTCAAGGGCAATGCGCGCACCTACAGCTTTGCGCATCTGACCGGCGTCGTGCATGAAACCGAGCAGCGCTATGACGCGTTGCGCCGAGAGAACAGCAGCGAAACGTGGGACCAGCAGTTGCTGATCGAAGACCTGCAACGCGTGAAGGCGGCGCTCGAAACCTATGCGACGATCAACGAGGTGAGCCTCGGCCGCAAGGGACCGGGCCAGCGCGGCGCGATGGAGCGCTATCTGATGGTCGATCGCGAACTGATCCAGAAGCAGTTGAACGTGCTCGACATGCTCGGCAGCGCCGACCCCGCCGATCAGCGCGAACTCGCGACGTTGCGCGAATCGTTGCAGCGCGAGTTGCGTCTGCTCGGCACCGAATCTATCTACGAGGCACTCGCGGGCGTGATCGAATCGCTGCCGTCGCTGGCAGCCGAACTCGGTAAAGAAGCGCCCACGGTGCGTATCGACAGTAACGGCTATCGTGTGCGCAGCGAGGCGAGCAACACGCTGCGCAACGTGTTTACGCATCTGCTGCGCAATTCGGTCGATCACGGGATCGAGGCCGCCGTCGAGCGTCTTGCGAACGGCAAGCCGGCGGCCGGCGTTATCGATCTGGAAGTCGGTGTCGATCATCACGCGCTGCAGATCACGATTAGCGACGACGGGCGCGGCCTCGCGCTCGCGAAGATTCGCGCGGCCGCCGTCGCACGCGGCTGGATCGAGGCCGATGCCGCGCTCAGCGACGAAGCGATTGCGGAGATGATTTTCCGTCCCGGCTTCTCGACCGCGCAAAGCGTGAGCGAGATTTCGGGGCGCGGGGTCGGCATGGATGCGGTGCGCGATTTCGTGCGGCGCGAGCAGGGCCGCATCGAATTGCGTTTTACCGACGAGCGGCGCGGCGCGGACTATCGCCGCTTCCAGACCGTCGTGTATTTCCCCGAAAACTGGGCCGTGGACAGTCTCGACAAATCCGCCGATGCAGCGCAATCGCACGAGCGTGACGCGGATGCTGCCGCGGGCCGGGTCGTGTGTTGAGCGTATGTTGAGTGTAGCGAGGGGAGCCGGTCGTGCTTGAACATTATCTTCTGGCCGCATGCGTGGGCGGCATCGTCGCGGCATTGGCCACGGGAATTTTTTATCGCCGCAAGCTCAAGGCAGGCGAACAGGTGCAGCGCCTCGCGCGCGAGCGCGTCGCGGCGCTCGAAGCGCAACTGGAAGCCGCGCACGGCCTCGCTGAAGAGGCCAGCCGCGAGCATGCCGCGCTCGAAACGAGGCTTGCCGATCTGCGCGCCGAGGCACAGCAGGGCGCGCACGAGCGCGATGCCTTGCAGACCTCGCTCGACGCCGCGCGTGCCCACGGCGACGAATGGTTGCAGCATGCCACGCGGATCGCTCAGGAAGCGGCTCGTCTGAAGACGCTGTGCATCACGTTCGAGCGCTGGCACGAGCAGATGATTTCGCTGATGTCGCAGAACCGCGACATGCACAAGAAGAACCAGGAACTGTCCTCGATCGTGCAGCACGTGCTGATCGTGTCGCTCAATGCGTCGATCGAAGCGGCGCGCGCCGGCACGGCCGGCCGCGGCTTCTCGATCGTCGCGGGCGAAGTGCGTTCGCTCGCGTCGCGTTCGCAGGACCTGTCGAAAAGCTATCGCGAGAGCCTGCATCGCAACGATCTGACGACGGCCGCGACGTTTCAGGATATTCAGGCGGGCGGCAAGATGATTACGGCCTCGCTCGGCGGCGTCGAGGCGCTGGCGACGCAGTTTCAATCCCGCCTCGAACAGGCCGCGGCGTGATTACCGATCAGGCGAAGCAAAGCATCGCGGACATCTTCTGCCACGCCGCGCGCGCGCGTTTGCCCGCGACGCCGGGCGATGCGTGCGAGATCGCCGCCGTGCCGAGGTGGAATCGCGATCGTCCGGCCGCGCCGTGCGCGACGGTCCTGACGATCTCGTCGATCGGCTTCCGGCTGCTGTTCGTGCTGCATTTCAGCAAGGACGAGGCGACGCGCGCGTATTACGTCGGCGACGACACGACGCGTTCGCTGCCGGAAACGCTGATGGAACTCGGCAACCTCTGTTGCGGCTATATGAACCAGCAACTGGTGAACGTCTTCCCCGATCTCGGCATGTCGACGCCGTATGAACTGCATAGCGCATGCGTCGAGTATCTCGACGAATTGCGGCCCGATCAGGTGTGGACGTATGAGTTGACGATCGGCGGGGCGGTCCGGCTCGGCGTCACCTTATGTCTGTGCGCCCAGGCGCCGCTCGATTTCAGGGTCGAACTCGCCACGGCGGACGAGAGCGAAGGCGCACTCGAACTTTTCTAGCGACACTGCATTCGCACACTGAATACGATGAATCTCAGCAAGCCCGTCAGTAAGGTGCTCGTGCTCGACGACAGTCCTGCACACGCGGAAGCCCTGAAGCTCTTTTTCGATGAGCACAATCTCATTGCGCTGAAGGTGCGCGACAGCCGCCGCCTGAGCGCGGTATTGAGCACCAGCATCGACCTCGGCGGCGTGCTGCTCGCGGACGATTACGGCGGCTCGCTCGACGAGGCCGCTGCGGCTGCGGCGCGTATCAATACTTTGCGTCCCGAACTGCCGGTCATTCTGCGCTTGAGCGGCAACACGCCGCCCGAACAGTTGCCGCACGCATTGAAGAACGCGGCCTGCGCGAGCTTCGATGCCGCGAACATGAGCGCATTGTGCGCGGCTGTCGATCAATACATCTTCAGCCTCGACTTTCCGAATGCGCTCGTGCGCGGTATCGCGGAGATCACGGAAGCGCGGCTCGCGACGCTATTCGACGGCGTCACGGTGCGCCGCGACGCGCCCAGCGTCGTGCGCGATCGCATTATCTTCGGCGAGGTGTTCAGCCTGATTCCGCTCGAAGGCACATGGTGCCGCGGCTACATGCTGATGCAGGCGCAGGAGGACCCGCTGCTCGCGATGATCGAACGCGACCGCGCGGCGCGCCGGAGCGGTGCAAATGGTGTGAGCGGCCCGGGCGCGGCGGAAGCGGGCTTTCGCGATCTGAACAACCTGCTCGGCGAGTTGACCAATCTGATCTGGGGCGCCTTCAAGGACCGCTTCCTCGGTCCGCAGAGCGCGCGCGAAGCGAGTCAGGTGCAGGTGCCGCTGCTGGTCAATCACAAGCATCGCTACATCTCGTTCGGCTCGGACAATCCGCAACTGCGTTTCCAGTATCTGTTGCACGACGAGACGAGCGGCCAATCGGTCGCGATCGACCAGCGCTTCGTGTTCAACCTGAGCTGGTCACCCGAAGATTTCTCTGAAAACACGCTGGATATCGACGATCTCGTCGAATCGGGCGAGCTCGATCTGTTTTGATACAACGCGTCGGCGACGCAAGGACATTGGCATGGCAAAGATTCTGGTGGTAGACGATTCGAGCACGGTTCGCGATGAAGTCGCGGGCTTTCTGACCAAAAACGGTCTGGACGTCGCGACGGCCATCGACGGCAAGGATGGTCTCGCGAAACTCAGGACGGATTCGAATATCCGGCTGATCGTGAGCGACGTGAACATGCCGAATATGGACGGCCTGACGATGGTCGAGAAAATTCGCGGCGAACTCGCGAACAAGACCGTCAACGTCATCATGCTCACGACCGAAAGCAGCCCGGCGATGAAGGAGCGCGGCAAGGCGGCCGGTGTGAAGGGCTGGATCGTCAAGCCGTTCAAGGGCGATGCGGTGCTCGAAACGTTCAGGAAGCTGGCGGGCTGAGCGGCGGCGGACCGCCGATCGCCGGCCTGTGGGACGTCAGGGCGGTGCGCGGCGGCCGCTCACCGATGCGACATCGGAACGTCTCGTGGTGCTCGTTGCGCACGAGGTTCGCCTGCCTCATCTCTTGCGGTCATTGATCGCGGTCATTGAGTCAGTCAGGCATGACGCGAAGGCTGATCGCCTGCGATCGTCGGCAACGGCAAGGCCGACCTGAACGCGTTGTCCGGATCGAACCGGCGCTTCAGCTCGACGATACGCGCGGCATTTGCGCCGAAGCTTGCCGCCGCATGTGCCGGCTCCCCATTCGCCAGCAGATTGGCATAACACCCCGGCAACGCATGCGTGGCTAGTGCGCTCGACAGACGGGCAACCCAGTCGGCGTGGCGTGCCTCATCGTCGTCACTGCCGGCGTTCCAGCCGGCGACGATCTCGATCAACAGGTGGGGCTCGCGCATCGCGAACGCGGTCGCGTCGGTGGCGATGCGCGTGGCTTCACCGCGGAACTCGTGCGTAACGATCGCGCAGCCGCTGGATGGACGTCGCGCGAACGCATCGAGCAGGATCTCGATCACGGCAGGAGACAGGGCAGGCAGCGAACGGGTGTCCATCAGCACGCGCTGGCCGTTCACGATGTGTGCGTCGAAGAGGGTATTCGATGCACCGTAAGGCTGATGCGCGATCATCGACATGAGTGGATCGCTGGCCGCGAGGAGTGGCGCGACCTGCGCCTCGGCGTCGCCGGGCTTACCACTCCACGTCGGCGCGACGAGCAGCACCGGCGAACCGTCGGGCCCACTGAGCAGACCGAACTGGACTGTCAGCGCATCCGGCCGGTCCGAGGCGATGCTCGCGTAATTCGCCAGCACGGCAGGTGCGGCTTGAATCGGGTAGAAGAGCGGACCGCTGTAGACCGTTTCGAGTCGATGCAGCCGGTGCTCCATCGAAACGACGACACCAAAATTGCCGCCCCCGCCGCGCAACGCCCAGAATAGATCCGCGTGTTGCGTGTCGCTTGTGTGGACGACGGAACCATCGGCCAGCACAACCTCGGCAGACACCAGATTGTCGAGTGCGAGCCCGAAACGGCCAACCAGCGACCCGTAGCCGCCGCCGAGCGTCAGTCCGGCCATCCCGACGGCACCCGATGCGCCGGTTACGACAGCCATCCCTCGCGGATCAGTCGCCGCGAACACGTCGGACGCCAGCGCACCGCCACCGATCTGGATCGTTCGACCATGGTCGTGGGGCTGCACGTTGCGCATCGAGGTCAGATCGATCACCAGCCCGTCGCACAGCGCGCGACGCGCCCAGTCGTGGCCTCCGCCTCGCACCGACACGGCAAGCCCGCAGTCGCGCGCGATACGCAATGCGGTCTGGACGTCGGCGGCCTGACGGCATACATAGACGCCGGCAGGCCGGCGGTCGCGGCCGCCCGCCCAGATATCGACGGCGTTCTCATAGGACGGATCGCCGGGTATGGCGATCGGCGCATCGGGAAAGGTTTGCCGAAACGTACGGCTCGGGAACGGAGAAGCAGGGGGCATGGCTTGATCTCGCAAGGACAACGAACACGGGGAATATGCGCAAGCGGCGCGAGCCGCTGGCCGCGCCGCTTTGCGTGGGATACGTCAACGGGAACGGGCCGCTGGCCGGGGCGTGCCGATCGCGACAGGACGCACGATCGAACCCGACGCGCCGCGCAACGCGAGCGGGACGACGATGGCCGCGAAGAGCCAGACGCGATCCCGCGCGAGATCGTCGAGCTTCAGGTTCTGGATTTGCAGTACCCCGGCTTCGACGAGATTGAAGTGATGCGTACCGAACGGCGCATCGGTCCGCATGCCGGCAGGCGGCGCGCTCGCACCCTGGAGCTGCCCGTCGTTCACCGGGTCGGTGAACGGGTTGTCGAGCCCAACCACCACGGGTTCGGACGCAGCGAGGAATGCCGCGCCCGCGGCAGACAACCCCGGGCCGCTGGTGTAGTAGGCGCCGTATCGGGCGTCGCTCCAGCGTCGACCCCAGCCGGTGTGGATGAACACGACATCGCCGGGAAGAATGCCGCGTTCGAGCAGGTCCTGACGCGCCAGCATCGCGGTGAGATCCTTCTCGGTGATTTCGAAACCAGGCGGCAGTTCGTCGACGCCATGGTAGCCCGCTGCATCGAGCAGAATTCCCGTGCTCAGGAGCGGTGGCACCTCATCGATTCCCAATCTCGCGAGACGTCCGTGCGGATCGGGTTTGACGACCCGTTGCGGCAGGCCGCCGAAATAGCTCACCTCGTCGGCCGGGAGCGGGCCATGCCCGTCCCAGACGTCTTTCAACACGCCGAAATGACCGAGCGCGTCGATATGCGTGCCCTGCTGGCCGAGCGAGCCGGTGACTGTTTCGAGATTCCCCGCGTGAAGGGTTCCGGGTATCCCCTGTGTCGAGCCGAATTCGAACGACAGCGGTTGCGCGAACGGCGACGACGGCGCGGTGTCGTCGATCGGGTGCGCGAGGTCGTAGCAGCGGGCGCCGCCGGAAAGGAATGGCGCGCAACGTGTCCATGTATCGGGGCCGATGTAGCGCCAGTTGCCGCGGATATCGTCAGGATAAGAAGGGGGCATGTCATCTCCATAGAGACGACCGATATTGGATGTAACGCCAGATTCTGTATTGGACGGATGTGCTCAGGCCGCGACGGACTAGGACCCGCTTTTTCAATTCCCCCTTCTCAGTTCCCCCGGCGCCATGCCGTGGACCTGGCGCATCCATCGCGACAGATGGCTCTGATCGGTAAAGCCGGTCGCGGCGGCAACCTCGGAGAGAGGCTGCGCGCTGCCGCGCAGCAAGTCCACGGCATGCGTTACGCGCAGGCGCATCACGTAGCGATGCGGTGTCATGCCGGTCGCGTGCCGGAACAGCCGGGAAAAATGGAAGCGGCTACAGCCCGCCACCGCGGCGAGTTCGGCCACTCCGATCGGTTCGCCGATATGCGCATGAACATAGTCGGACAACATGTTCAATGCCCGCCGACTCAACGCGCCGTGCACGGGGACGAGCGGCGCGGCGACGTGATGCGTGGCGACATGCCGGAAGATCTGGTCCGACACGCTGCTCCAGAACAGTGGGCCGTTCGGAAGCCCCGCTGCGGTTTCCGCGAGCAGCAGGCGCGCGAGGCGCAACAGAGGGTCGTCACGGCCGTGCAGGCGCTCGACCAGGCGCGGTTCGGCGATGTCCGCCCGTAGTGCCTCCATCGCGAAGCACTCGGACGACAGGACCAGCGATACGGCATCGATATCGTCCGGTGCTTCGACGCCACAATCCGCGTTGGCGGGGCAGATGGACAGCGAACCCGCTACCGCCCGATGTTCAAGGCGGCGCCCAGCGATCGCACACCGCAGCATCGACGGTGCCGACATATGGAAGCTGATCAGATGTTCGCCGCAGTGGCCGGCAAGATGCGCGCCGCCGGCAAAACGCAGTGCCGCGACTGCCACCCCGAGGTCGCCCGGTGAGCGACCGTCGACGAGTACCGCAGGTGCCGCGCCGTCCGCCTGGATAGCGTGCAGGCCTTGTCCGTTCAGCGTTCGTTGTGCATCCAATCACCGCCTCCTGAATGAGCGAATCCGCCCGTGTCGATACACGAGCGCCGTGCATTCACATCCATGAGCAGATTCGCAAACGCGTCGAATGTAACTTGGAAATGAAAAACGGGCGCTGCATCATGCAGCGCCCGTCGACGTTTCAGCCATGCTTCTGCCGGAACCTCGTCCCGGCAGAAACGGCATCAGCCCTGTTGCTTCACCTCGAGCCGGAACTTGTGCAGCAGCGGCTCCGTGTAGCCGCTCGGCTGCTGGCGTCCCTCGAACACGAGCGCCTGCGCGGCCTTGAACGCGATCGTGTCGTAGCCCGGCGCCATCGGCTGGTAAAGCGGGTCGCCCGCGTTCTGGCCGTCGACGACCTTCGCCATGCGCCGGAACGTCTCCTCGACGAGCTCGCGCTGGATCACGCCGTGATGCAGCCAGTTGGCGATGTGCTGGCTCGAAATACGCAGCGTCGCGCGGTCTTCCATCAGGCCGACGTCGTGAATGTCCGGCACCTTCGAGCAGCCGACGCCCTGGTCGATCCAGCGCACCACGTAGCCGAGAATGCCCTGGGCGTTGTTGTCGACCTCGGCGCGGATTTCCGCGTCGCTCCACTGCGCCTTTTCGACGACCGGAATCGTCAGCAGGCCGTCGAGCAGTTCGTCGCGCACGCTCGCATAGTCGGTGCGTTCGAGTTCCTGCTGAACCGCCTGCACGTCGACCTGGTGATAGTGCAGCGCATGCAGCGCGGCGGCGGTCGGCGAGGGCACCCATGCGGTGTTCGCGCCGGCCTTCGGATGCGCGATCTTCTGTTCGAGCATCGCGTGCATGAGGTCCGGCATCGCCCACATGCCCTTGCCGATCTGCGAGCGGCCGCGCAGGCCCGCGCTCAAACCGACCAGCACGTTGCTGCGCTCGTACGCGGCGATCCACTGGCTCGACTTCATGTCGCCCTTGCGCATCATCGGGCCCGCTTCCATCGCCGTGTGCATCTCGTCGCCGGTGCGATCGAGGAAGCCCGTGTTGATGAACGCGACGCGCTCCGACGCTTCGGCGATACAGGCGAGCAGGTTCACGCTGGTGCGGCGCTCCTCGTCCATGATGCCCATCTTGATCGTGCTGCGCGGCAGCTTCAGCAGGTCTTCGACACGCGCGAACAGCTCGCTCGCGAACGCGACTTCGGCCGGGCCGTGCATCTTCGGCTTGACGATATAGATCGAGCCGGTGCGCGAATTGAGCTTGTTGTTACGGTCGTGCAGCGCGCACAGCGTCGTGATGACCGCGTCGAGAATGCCTTCCGGAATTTCGCGGCCGTCTTTCGTGAGCACGGCCGGGTTGGTCATCAAATGGCCGACGTTGCGAATGAACAGCAGCGAGCGGCCATGCAGCACGACCGGCGCGGCGCCGTTCGCGGCGACGTACACGCGGTCTTCGTTCAGGCGGCGCGTGAAGGTCTTGCCGTTCTTCGTGACCTCTTCGGTCAGGTCGCCGTTCATGAGGCCGAGCCAGTTGCGATAGAGCTGGACCTTGTCGTCGGCATCGACGGCCGCGACCGAATCTTCGCAATCGATGATCGTGCTGACCGCGGCCTCGACCACGACGTCCTTCACGTGCGCGGCATCGGTCTTGCCGATCGCGTCGTTGGCGTCGATCTGGATGTCGAAGTGCAGGCCGTTGTGCTTGAGCAGCACCGACGACGGCGCGCTTGCCTCGCCCTGATAGCCGATGAACTGCCCGGGCGTCTTCAGCGCGCTCGTGCCGTTCTTCAGCGTGACGACGAGCTGGCCGCCCTCGACGCCATAACGCGTTGCATCGGCGTGCGAGCCGTTCGCGAGCGGCGCGGCTTCGTCGAGGAACTTGCGCGCATAGGCGATCACGGCCGCGCCGCGTACCGGGTTGAAGTCCTTGCGCCTGTCGGCGCCGTTCGTCTCGGGAATCGCGTCGGTGCCGTACAGCGCGTCGTAGAGGCTGCCCCAGCGCGCGTTCGCCGCGTTCAGCGCATAGCGCTGGTTCGACAGCGGCACGACGAGTTGCGGGCCGGCCTGTTCGGCGATTTCGCTATCGACGTGGTCGGTCGTCGCTTTGACCTGGGCGGGCACCGGCACGATATAGCCGATGCTTTCGAGAAACGCGCGATACGCGCGCAGATCGCGCACCGGGCCGGGATTGGCGTGATGCCAGTTGTCGAGTTCGGTTTGCAGGCGGTCGCGCTCGGCCAGCAGAGCACGGTTTTTGGGCGCCAGCTCGTGCACGAGGGCGTCGAAACCCGACCAGAAAGCGGCGCTGTCGAGTCCGGTGCCGGGCAGGGCTTCGGTTTCGACGAACTGGTCGAGATTGGCGGCGACCTGCATTGCGCCGCGCGGGTTCATCTGGGTCATCGACTGCTCCATCAGTTTGAATGGGACCGGCGAGGGGGCACCGGTCCGGGCTTGACAAAATTGCACTACGGGATTGCTCTACGCACTCGCGTCAGACCGCGAGCGCCTGAATGCCGGCCTTCGCGATCTGCACGTCCTGCTCCGACTTGACGCCCGACACGCCGACCGAGCCGATCACCTGGCCGTCGACGATGACCGGCACGCCGCCTTCGAGCGTGCCGAGCAGCGGCGCGCTCAGAAACGCGGTGCGGCCGTTGTTGATCATGTCCTCATACACCTTGGTCTCGCGACGGCCGAGCGCCGCGGTGCGCGCTTTCTCGGTCGCGATGTAGGAGCTCGCCGGCGCGCAGCCGTCGAGACGCAGCAGCGCGAGCGGATGGCCGCCGTCGTCGGCGACCACGATGGCGACGGCCCAGCTGTTTTTCTCGGCTTCCGCGCGGGCGGCGTCGAGAATGCGGGTCGTGTCGGCCACGCTCAATACGGCTTTGCTCAGCATGATGATTGTCCTGTCTCGGTGAGGGTAGGGAAGCGTCTAACGGTTTCTTGTCCGGTGAGCGGCGCGGCGGCGGCGTTGCCGAGGCGCGCGATGAGGGCCGGGCGTGGGCCCTCGGGGGTCTCTCGGCGGCGTCGGGTCTCGATCCGGGCGCCTTCCGGCGGCCTTCCCGCGCGCGTGATGCCCGGGGATTTTACGTCCAAGCGCGCCGGGGCGATACGGCGGCTTCACTGGGCGCGAGGCAAGCCGCCGGCGCCGCGCCCGACAACCCCGGTCTCCCGCACACGACGCACACCGGCTTCGGCGCTACTGGAAGCCCGCATGCGCGGCGTCTTACAATCGCCTCTCGACCTTAAAAACGCGCTTTTCACGCGCCGTACCGATCATGCCGACCATCCGCGAACTGTTTGTTTATCCGATCAAATCCTGCGCGGGCATTGCGCTCGACGCGGCGCGGCTGTTCGCGACGGGCCTCGAATACGACCGCGGCTGGATGGTCACCGACCCGCACGGCGCGATGCTCACGCAGCGCGCGTATCCGCGCATGGCGCTGATTCGCGTCGAGATCGGCGCGCAGGAACTGATTATTCGCACGCCCGGCATGAGCGAGTTGCGCACGCCGCTCGATGCCGCGCGGCTTGGCGCCGCGCCGAAGGTCGAGACCGTGGTGTGGCGCGATGCGGTCTACGGCCTCGACACCGGTGCGCAAACCGCCGCGTGGTTTACGGCCTTTCTGGGGCAGCCCGCGCGGCTCCTGCGCTTCGATCCGGCGCGCGAGCGCAGCGTCGATGGCGATTACACCGCGAGCGTCGGCGGCGCCACGACCTTGTTCGCCGATGGCTTTCCGCTGCTGGTGGTCGGCCAGGCCTCGCTCGACGACCTCAATGCGCGCCTGAACGGCAAGGGCGCGCCGTCGATCGGGATCGACCGTTTTCGGCCCAACATCGTGCTCGACGGACTCGACGCCTACGAGGAGGACTATGTGGAGACGCTAAGCGCCGAGGCGCAGGCGCACGGCGAAGCGGGCGTCGAGTTGCGGCTCGTCAAGCTATGCACGCGCTGCCCGATGCCGACCATCGATCAGGCGCGCGGCGCGCCCGATCCCGACTGGCCGAACGAGCCGACCGATACGATGCTCGGCTATCGCGGCAGCGCGCGCTTCGACGGCGCGGTCACGTTCGGCAACAATGCGCTCGTCGCGAGCGGCAGCGGCGCATGGCTGCGGGTCGGGCAGCGGATCGAGGCGGAGTTGGGGTTTGGCGATTGAGCGGTGCGATCAGCGTTGCCCGGTTGAACCCGTGCGGGATGGCTAGGTGTTTCTAACTGCATGTGCATGTGCATGTGCATGTGCATGTGCATGTGCATGTGCATGTGCATGTGCATGTGCATGTGCGGTCGCTGCCGCTGCTGTTGACTGCATGAGCGTGGCGTCAATGCATGCCCCATCGAGCAGCCGGTAGGTCGCCCGCTACTTTTCCCCACTGCGTCACCGATCCGCATCACAACGAGATTGCCGGGCTGCCGAAGCCCGTGCTCGCTCCCGGAACTCGCCCTGACTCCCCCCGCATGCAGGCTCGTATCGCGCACGCGCACAGTGCTGCGTCGCACCATCGCTGTGCTTTGCCGCCTCGGAACGCATCGCCTCAGCACATTCTTCCGGACACGCCCGATCCGGCGCAAAGTCCCACCGCACGGTGCTCAAACGCACCTTGAGCGCAGGTTTCGCGCGATTGGCACAGTCTTTGCATTAAGCCTCGCCAGCTACCCAAGGACATCGCGCTCATGAAAATCATCGTTATCGGTCACGGGATGGTCGGCCACAAGCTGGTCGAATGCCTCGCGCGGGACGGCGCGCACGGCCTCGATATCACGGTGCTCGGCGAGGAATCGCGGGCGGCCTACGATCGCGTGCATCTGTCCGAATTCTTCGCGGGCAAGACCGCCGACGATCTCTCGCTCGTCGAGCCCGGTTTCTTCGAGCGCCACGGCATCCGCCTGAAGCTCGACGCGCAAGTCGTCGCGGTCGATCGCGACGCGCGCACGGTGACGATCGCCGGTGGCGAAACGCTGCCCTACGACCGGCTCGTGTTCGCCACGGGCTCGTATCCGTTCGTGCCGCCGGTGCCGGGCCGCGAGCGCGCCGATTGCTTCGTCTACCGAACCATCGACGATCTCGAAGCGATGCGCGAATGCGGTGCGCGCGCAAAGACGGGCACCGTGATCGGTGGCGGGCTGCTCGGTCTCGAATGCGCGAAGGCACTGCGCGACATGGGCCTGCAAACGCATGTGGTCGAATTCGCGCCGCGTCTGATGGCGGTGCAGGTGGACGACGGCGGCGGGCGCGTATTGCGCAGCCGGATCGAAGACCTCGGCGTGACCGTGCACACGCAGAAGAACACCACGGCGATCGTCGACGGCGAAGCGGGCACGCATCGCATGCAGTTCGCGGACGGCAGCCATCTCGACACCGACATGATCGTGTTTTCCGCGGGCATCCGTCCGCGCGACGATCTCGCGCGTGCCTGCGGGCTCGAACTCGGCGCGCGCGGCGGCATCGCGATCGACGATACCTGCCGCACGAGCGATCCGCACGTCTATGCGATCGGCGAATGCGCGCTGTGGAACGGCCAGGTGTTCGGGCTCGTCGCGCCCGGCTACGAGATGGCGCGCGTGGTCGCGAAGCAACTGCTCGGCACGGCCGCCGCCTTTGCGGGCGCCGATATGAGTACCAAACTGAAGCTGATGGGCATCGACGTCGCGAGCATCGGCGACGCGCACGGCAATACGCCGGACAGCCGCACCTGGCAGTTCAGCGACGAACGCAAACAGATCTACAAGAAGCTCGTCGTGTCCGGCTGCGGCAAGCATCTGCTCGGCGCGGTGATGGTCGGCGACGCGAGCGAATACGGCACGCTCCTGCAGATGATGCTGAACCGCATCGAGCTGCCTGACGCGCCCGAATTCCTGATCCTGCCGCAAGCGGACGGCAACGCGAAACCGGCACTCGGCGTCGAGGCCTTGCCGGCCGCCGCGCAAATCTGTTCGTGCAACAACGTCTCGAAGGGCGCGTTGTGCGCGGCCGTTTGCGCGGGCGCGGCCGATATCGGCGCGTTGAAGAGCGCGACCGGCGCGGGCACGTCGTGCGGCGGCTGCGTGCCGCTCGTTACGCAGGTGATGAAAGCCGAGATGAAGAAGCAGGGGCTCGCGGTCAACAACCACCTCTGCGAACACTTTCCGTATTCGCGCCAGGAGCTCTATCACCTCGTGCGCGTCGAGGGTCTGCGCAGTTTCGGCGCGCTGCTTGCGAAGCACGGTCACGGGCTCGGCTGCGATATCTGCAAGCCGGTCGTCGCGAGCATTCTCGCGTCGTGCTGGAACGAATTCGTGCTGAAGAAGGAGCACGCGTCGCTACAGGACACCAACGACTACTACCTCGCCAACATCCAGCGCGACGGCACCTATTCGGTCGTGCCGCGCATGGCGGGCGGCGAAGTAACGCCTGACGGCCTGATCGCGGTCGCCCAGGTCGCGAAGAAATACGGCCTCTATACGAAGATCACCGGTGGCCAGCGCGTCGATCTGTTCGGCGCGCGCGTCGAGCAGTTGCCGTCGATCTGGGAAGAGCTGATCGCGGCCGGTTTCGAATCGGGCCATGCGTACGGCAAGTCGCTGCGCACCGTGAAGTCGTGCGTCGGTTCGACGTGGTGCCGCTATGGCGTCGGCGATTCGGTCGGCCTCGCGGTCGAACTCGAGAATCGCTACAAGGGACTGCGCGCGCCGCACAAGATCAAGTTCGGCGTCTCGGGCTGCACGCGCGAATGCGCAGAAGCGCAGGGCAAGGACGTCGGCGTGATCGCGACCGAGAAGGGCTGGAATCTCTATGTGTGCGGCAACGGCGGCATGAAACCGCGCCACGCGGAACTGCTCGCGGCGGACCTCGATCACGCGACGCTCGTGCGCTATATCGACCGCTTCCTGATGTTCTACGTGCGCACCGCCGACCGTCTGCAACGCACGAGCGTGTGGCGCGACAACCTCGAAGGCGGGCTCGACTATCTGATCGACGTGATCGTCAACGATCGCCTCGGTGTCGCCGCCGAACTCGAAGCGGAGATGCAGCACGTGATCGACACCTACGAATGCGAATGGAAGAAGGCTGTCACCGATCCCGAGACGCGCAAGCGCTTTCGCCATTTCGTCAACAGCAGCGAAGCCGACGGCCATGTCGCGTTCGTCGAGCAACGCGGCCAGATCCGGCCGGCGACGCAAGCCGAGCGGCAGACGCGGCTCGGCGAGAGGCCGGTTATTCCGGTGGTTGCCGAGACGGTTTGACGGCGCCGCTGCTGCTGTTCCGTTGTTATTCCGCTGTTTGTCTACTGTTCGCCCGCTGTTCTCCCGTAGCTTTCCCGCTTGTTCGACGATCTTTCAACGAGGACCCGAGCCATGAAAAACGACTGTTTGCCGCGCCCCTGGACCGCGATCTGCCCACTCGACGACATCGTGCCGAACACCGGCGTCTGCGCCCTGGTGAACGGCGCCCAGGTCGCGGTTTTTCACGTGGACGACGGCGCGGACGACAGCACCGTCTACGCGATCGATAACTTCGATCCGGGTTCGCATGCGGCGGTGCTGTCGCGCGGGCTGGTCGGCAGTGTCGGCGAGCGCATCGTCGTGGCGTCGCCGATCTACAAGCACCACTTCGATCTGCGCACGGGCGAGTGCATCGAGACGCCGTCGTATTCGGTCAGCGCCTTCGCCGCGCGCGTCGAAAACGGCCAGGTGTGGGTCGCGGTTTGACGCGGAATTCGCGCATGTCCGCCACCAACGTAAAAACCGTGTGTCCGTATTGCGGCGTCGGCTGCGGCATGGTGCTGCACGTCGAGGACGGCCAGGTCGTGAAGATCTCCGGCGACCGCGAGCATCCGGCCAACTTCGGCCGGCTCTGTACGAAAGGGCAGTCGGCGCACATCGCGCTGCGTCAATCGGGCCGCCTCGAAGGCGCGTTCGTGCGCCGCGCGCGCGGCGAAGACCCAGTGCCGTTGCCGATGGCGCAGGCGCTCAGCAGCACCGCGGCGCGCTTGCGTCGCCTGCTCGACGAACACGGTCCCGACGCATTGTCGTTTTACGTGTCGGGACAGATGTCGCTCGAAGCGCAGTACCTCGTCAACAAGCTCGCGAAGGGCTTTATCGGCACCAACAACATCGAGTCGAACTCGCGTTTGTGCATGGCGAGCGCGAGTAGCGGCTACAAGCTGTCGCTCGGCGCGGACGGGCCGCCCGGTTCGTACGACGACATCGATCACGCGGACCTGTTCTTCGTGAGCGGCGCGAATATGGCCGACTGTCACCCGATTCTGTTTCTGCGCATGATGGATCGCGTGAAGGCGGGCGCGAAGCTGATCGTCGTCGATCCGCGCCGCAACGCGACCGCCGAGAAAGCCGATCTGTTTCTGCGGATCAAGCCCGGCACCGATCTCGCGCTGCTCAACGGCCTGCTGCATCTGCTGCACGAAAACGGCGCGACCGATGCCGCGTTTATCGACGCCTTCACCGAAGGCTGGGACGCGATGCCCGCGTTTCTCGCCGACTACACGCCGGAGTACGTTGCGCGCATCACGGGCCTCGCGGCCGACGACATCCGCCGTGCGGCGCAGATGATCGGCGCGGCGCAAGAGTGGATGAGCTGCTGGACCATGGGCCTCAATCAGAGCACGCACGGCACCTGGCACACGAACGCGATCTGCAATCTGCATCTGGCGACCGGGCGCATCTGCCGGCGCGGCAGCGGACCGTTCTCGCTGACGGGGCAGCCGAATGCGATGGGCGGCCGCGAAATGGGCTACATGGGGCCCGGTTTGCCGGGGCAGCGCTCGGCGCTCGTCGCGCAGGACCGCGCGTTTGTCGAAGACCTCTGGGACATTGCGCCGGGCACGCTGAAACCCGACGCGGGCACGGGCACGATCGACCTGTTCGCGCGAATGGCGGCGGGCGAGATCAAGGCGTGCTGGATCATCTGCACGAATCCGGTGGCGAGTCTCGCGAACCGGCAGAACGCAATCGCCGGTCTGCGTGCGGCCGAACTCGTGATCGCGCAGGACGCGTTCCTCGACACCGAGACCAACCGTTACGCGGACGTGCTGCTGCCCGGCGCGCTGTGGGCCGAGGCCGAAGGCGTGATGATCAATTCCGAGCGCAATCTGACGCTGATGCAGAAGGCGCTCGAACCGCCGGGCGCGGCCTTGCCCGACTGGCAGATCATCGCGCGCGTCGCCTGCGAAATGGGCTTTGCCGATGCGTTCACCTATGCGAGCGCCGACGCAGTATTCGACGAGATCGCGCGCGCGTCGAATCCGGCAACCGGCTACGACCTGCGCGGCGCGAGCCATCGCCGCCTGAAGGACACGCCGCTGCAGTGGCCGCTGGCTTCCGCAGATTCGGACTCGCGCAATCCGGTTCGTTATCTGAACGACGGTGTGAGCCAAACGTTGCGGCTCGCCGCCGATGGCACCTATCCACGTCTCGCGTTTCCGACCGCGAGCGGCAAGGCGAAGTTTTTCGCGCGGACCTATGCGCCCCCGGCCGAATTGCCGGACCACGCATTCCCGATCGTCCTCAACACGGGCCGCGTGCAGCATCAATGGCACACGCTGACGAAGACCGGCAAGGTGGCGATGCTCAACAAGCTGAACCCGGGTCCGTTCGTCGAGATTCATCCCGACGACGCGGCCGCGCTCGGCATTCGCGCGAAAGACCCGGTCGAGATCCGTTCGCGCCGGGGCCGCGCGGTCCTGCCGGCCGTCGTGACCGAGCGCGTCAGCGCGGGCCAGTGCTTCGCGCCGATGCACTGGAACGACGTATTCGGCGACGACCTCTGCATCAACGCGGTCACGAACGATGCGACCGACCCGATTTCTCAGCAACCCGAACTGAAATGCTGCGCGGTGGCGTTGAGTCCGGTGACGGTTCCGGTCAGCGCCGATGACGTTGCGGACGCATTCGAGCGCCGCGCCGAGGCCGTTACTAAGACTTCTGCCGATGCCTCTGCCGAAGCCTGTGCGGATGCACACACAGCAACGCCGACCGCCAGCGCCAAGGACCTACCCATGCCCCGTATCGAAGCCCTCACGAGCCTGCTGCAACTGCGGCCCGAGCCGGCGCCGTCGCTCAGCGAGGCCGAGCATGCGTATCTGGCCGGCTTCGTGAGCGGCTTGCGTTCGGCCGAAGCGCAGGGCATCGAGAGCGTGCCGGTGCTGCCGGGCAGCGCGCCGTTCGACAGCGCGAAGCGATGTTACGTCGACGGTTTGCTCGCCGGTCTTTATAGCCGCAGCATGACGAACACCGCTTCGTCCGCGGCATTGACCGGCAGCGCACCGGCGACGCGGGGCGCGGAACCGCGCGAAGCCGGCGCGCCCAATATACGGATCGTCCGCGCGCGTCCGAAGGTCACCTTGCTGTGGGCCTCGCAAACCGGCAACACCGAATCGCTGACCGAGCGCTACGCGACGCGTCTGATGGAATCAGGCTTCGAAATCCGCACCGCGTGCATGGCGGACTATCCGTTCGCGACGCTCGCGAAGGCGCAATACGTGCTGCTGATGACAAGCACATTCGGCGACGGCGACGCGCCCGACAACGCCCAGGACTTCTGGACGCAGTTGCAGGCCGACACGGCTCCCAAGCTCGATGGCGTACGCTTCGCGGTGCTCGCGCTTGGAGACCGCAACTACGACCCGTTCTGCGGCCACGGCCGCCGGCTCGACGAAAGGCTCGCCGCGCAGGGCGCGCTGCGTCTCGCCGCGCGCGTCGATTGCGATACCGACTACCAGGAGGTGGCCGATGCGTGGCTCGAACGCGTGATCGCGCGCATCAAGGAAGAAGACGCGGCGCTGCATGCGGTGCCGCCGGGCGGCATGATCAACGCGGTGGTGCCGGGCATCGTGCCGACGAAAGCGCGGCCGGCCGCCTCGCGCCTCGTCGGCAATCTGCGCCTGAACCGGCAGGGCGCCGCGAAGGACACGCGCTACGTGTCGCTGCATACCGCCGAGGCGAACCTCGAATACGAAGCCGGCGATGCGCTCGGCGTGTGGCCGAGCAACTGCCCCGAGCTCGTCGACGAACTGCTGACGCTGAGCGGCCTGCCGCGGGAAGCGCCGGTACAGGTCGCGGGGCTCGGCGAGATGCGGCTCGCCGATGCGCTCGCGAGGCACTACGAGATCGCGCGGCCGAGCCCGGAAGCGCTTGCGTTTGTCGCCGCGCGCAGCCGCGACGGCGCGCTGCGCGATCTGCTCACGCCCGCGCGCAAGGCCGATCTCAAGCAATGGCTATGGGGACAGCAGCTTGCCGACGTGCTGCACGAGTTTCCGGTGAGCCTCACGGCAACCGAACTCACGAGCGTGCTCAAACGCCTGCAGCCGCGGCTCTATTCGATCGCGTCGAGTCCGAAAGCGCATCCGGGCGAAGTGCATCTGACCGTTTCGGCGGTGCGCTACAGCAATGGGCGGCGGCATCGTAAAGGCGTGTCGTCGACGTTTCTCGCGGACCGCGCCGACGAGACCGACGTGCCTGTTTTCGTGCAGACATCCGCGCATTTCCGGCCGCCTCGCGAGGCCGGCACGCCGGCGATCATGGTCGGCCCCGGCACCGGCATCGCACCGTTTCGCGGCTTTCTGCACGAGCGGCGCGCACGCGGCGACCGGGGTCGCAACTGGCTGTTTTTCGGCGAGCAGCATGCCGCAAGCGATTTCTACTATCGCGACGAACTCGAAGCGATGCGCGCGAGCGGCCTGCTGACGCAACTCGACGTCGCCTTCTCGCGCGATCAGGCCGACAAGGTCTACGTGCAGGACCGCATGCGCGAGCACGGTGCGCAACTGTGGGCATGGCTCGAAGACGGTGCGCATTTCTACGTGTGCGGCGACGCGAACCGGATGGCGCGCGACGTCGACGCGGCGCTCAAGGACGTGATCGCGACGCACGGCGGCATGAGCGAGGAGAGGGCGCTCGAATACGTGAGCCGCCTCACGCGTGAAAAGCGTTACGCCCGCGACGTGTATTGATCGCGCTGCGCCATGAAGCGTGACGCAAGCGCGCCGGCACACATGGCATGAGGCTTGCATATTCATGCGCGACGGCGGAATGAGCAGCTCGCGCATATCGACGCGCGCTGCAACGAATCCGATCGTTCGACGACAGGCAATCAGTTTGATAAGGATCTCTGATGAACAACGTGATGAACTCTCTTAAAAGCGGAGACTGGCGCGCACTCGTTGCCTGCTTCCTGTATTTCGACACCGGCTTTACCGTCTGGGTACTCTATGGACCGCTCGCGCCGTTCATCAGCAAAAGCATCGCGATGACGCCCGCGCAACAGGGCCTGCTCGTCGCGGTGCCGGTGCTCTCGGCGGCGATTCTGCGCGTGACGCTCGGCAATCTCTATCAGTCCGCGCATGGCAAGCGCATTGCGCTGATGGGCGTGCTGCTCTCGGCCGTGCCGACGCTCGTGCTGCCGTCGTTGCAAACGGTGCCGTCGTACGAGATGCTGCTCGTGCTCGGCGTGTTCCTCGGCGTCGGCGGGGCGAGCTTCGCGGTGGCGTTGCCGATGGCCGGCAGCAACTATCCGCCGAAAGTGCAGGGGCTCGTCCTGGGACTCGCGGCGGCCGGCAATATCGGCGCGGTGCTCGACGGCTTCCTGTTTCCGCAACTCGCGACGCGCTACGGCTGGCAGATGGCCGCCGGCGGTGCCTTGCCGCTGCTCGCGATCGCCGCGATCACGCTGTATTTCTGGGCCAACGACGCGGGCGTCAAGAGCGGCAGCGTGCTGCGCGCGTTCGGCAGCTTCGCGGCGACGCTCGTCGGCCTGATCGTGCTCGTGCTGTTCGTCGAAGCGGGGCTGTTCGGCGCCGGCAAGAGCGGCGTGCTGCTGTTGCCGGTGATCGGCGCCTTGCTCGCGATCGCGGTGCTGCCGAAGCGCTATCGCTCGGTGCTCGGCGAGCGCGATACGTGGGTCATCATGCTTGTCTACAGCATCACGTTCGGCGGCTTCGTCGGCATGTCTTCGTATGTGTCGCTGCTGCTGACGAGCCTCTATCAGCTGAGCAAGATCGACGCGGGTCTGTTCATGGCGCTGCTCGCCGCGACCGGCGCGATGGTGCGTCCGCTTGGCGGACTGATCGCCGATCGCGTGTCCGGCGTGCGCGCGCTGACCGTGCTGCTCGCGATCATCGCCGTGTGCGACTTCGTGTTCGCCGCCGCGATGCCGTCGCTCGCCGGCGGCATCGCGCTGCTGCTGTGCCTGTACGTCGCTTTCGGGCTCGGCAACGGCGCGACGTTCCAGCTCGTGCCGCATCGCTGGGCGGGCCGCACGGGCCTGATGTCGGGCATCGTCGGCGCGGCGGGCGGTATCGGCGGCTTCTATCTGCCGGTCGTGATGGGTATCGCCAAGGAAAGCACGGGCAGCTATCAGATGGGCTTCGCGACATTCGGCGCGCTGGCCGCCTGTGCGTTCCTCGCGATCGTCGCGCTGCGCCGGCCGTGGATGGCCTGGTCGATGCACACGGGCGTCATGCACGCGCACGTCGCCGAATAACGCGCCGAGAAATGTGCCGAGAAACGTGCGCCGGGAAAGGGCCTGCTCCGATGCAGACTCTCATGGCGATGCCTCAAAAAAAGCGCAGCCAAACACTTGCATATCGCGGGTCGTGTTTCTAATATGCAGTCAGGAGGCTGCATATGAACTCATCGACCGATCGCATCGAAAAACAGATTCTGCTGAATGCGCCGCGCTCGCGCGTTTGGCGCGCGCTCTCGAACGCCGAGGAATTCGGCCAATGGTTTGGCGTGAATCTGACCGGCAAGCAGTTCGTCGCCGGACAATCCGTGCAAGGGCACATCACCTATCCGGGCTACGAGTATCTCGTCATGGACGTGTTCGTCGAACGCGTCGAGCCCGAGCATCATCTGTCGTGGCGCTGGCATCCGGCCGCGGTCGATATGGCCGTCGACTACACCCCCGAGCCGACCACGCTGGTCGAATTCGATCTGAGCGAGGTCGGCTCCGGCACGCTGCTGCGCGTCGTCGAATCGGGCTTCGATCGATTGCCGCTCGCGCGTCGCGAGGCAGCGTTCCGTCTGAACGACGGCGGTTGGACGCAGCAGATGGGCAATATCGAACGACATGTCGCCCAAGGCTAAGGCCACGCCGGCGCGATCGGGCCTCGATAGACCGGGCCTCAAGGCCGCGACGCTGCGCAACTGCGCGCCGGTGTTCGCGGCGCTCGGCGACGAAACGCGTCTGCGTTTGCTCGCCGCCCTGTGCGCGGGCAGCGCGATGTCGATTGCGCAACTGACGGCCGGCACCGAGATCACACGGCAGTCGGTCACGCAGCATCTGCAGGTGCTGGCCGACGCGGGCCTCGTGCGCGACGTGAAGGTAGGGCGCGAGCGCCTGTGGGCGTTCGAGTCCGCGCATCTCGATGCGGCGCGGCGCGCGCTCGACGCGATTTCGCAGCAATGGGATCAGGCGCTGCTGAAGCTGAAGGCCGCCGTGGAACCGTGAATGGCGCGGCGGATTAAAGGGCGACGAATGTTGAATTCGCCTTTTAGATTCGGGTTCTAAAACGGGATTTTCAATCGAAATACAACAGCCCGTGAACGACGCCACATGCGCCCCGGATTTTTTAAGGGGTCAAGACGCAACGACAACCCGGACACGGCCCGCTCACGCCCCAACCACCGAGCCCCGCCGGATCGGCCGCGCCAGCGGTTTTCAAACAGTCCCGCCGAACGCCACCGGCTCCGAGGCATCGAGCTAGCAGATTGGCGAGCCAAAAAAAAGAGACAAATTTGCAACGGTGAAATATTTTACGAATAATCCGTTACGCATCCTGCGATCTTGTAAGTGGATGCTATAAACCGGAAGCCAAAATATTCAACTTCAGGGACAAGAAGAATGAAACGCAACGTGTGGAGTGCGGGACTGTGGGGTGGCGCGTTCCTGGCCGGCGGCATGCCGGTCTACGCGTGGGCGGCGTGCTCGCCGCCCAACACGTCGCCGTCGAGCAATGCGACCATCGCCTGTAGCGGCGCGAGCGTGCCGTCCGTCGTGGCGATGACGGGCAGCACCAATGTCACGATCAATCTCGATAGCACCGCGAGCGGCAGCTATGTGCTCTCCAGCACGGCCACGCCGTTTTCCGTCGATACGTCGAGTTCGATCACCAATAACGGCAATCTTTCGCTGTCGGGTAACGGCACGGGCGTCGCGAATCGCGGCGCGATGCTGATCGGCATGAGCAGCGGCAATACCATTACCAACGGCGCGAGCGGCGTCATTTCGACCACGGGCGCGTACAACGACGGCATCGCCGCGAACGGCGACAACAACACGCTCGTCAACAACGGCACGATTACCACGAGCGGCGCGAACTCGTACGGCATGACGGCCGCGTGGGGGCAAAGCAATACCGGCGCGTCGGGCAATACGCTCATCAATACCGGCTCGGTGACGACCTCGGGCAGCAACGCGCGCGCGGCGTCATTGCTCGGCGGCAGCGGCACCATCAACAACAGCGGCACGCTGACGGCCTCGGGCAGGGACAGCACTTCGGTCTACATGCAGGGCAACAACGATACGCTCGTCAACAGCGGCACGATTCGGACCACCGGCACGGCATCGAGCAGCGGCAACGTCGACGCGGTGGTGTCGAACACGATCGGCAGCTCGTTTACGGCCACCATCACGAACGAGGCGGGCGGCCAGATCATCAGCGACAACGGTATCGGCGTGCGCTCGACCAACGGCAATACGACGATCACCAACGCGGGCCTGATTCAGGGCGGCGGCGGCACGGCCATCAAGAACGGCAACGGCAACGACTCGCTGATCCTGCAAACGGGCTCGCAGATCATCGGCACGGCCGATGGCGGCGGCGGCGCCAATACCGTGCAGCTGCAAGGCAGCGGTACCGCGTCGAACGCGTTCGTGAACTACCAGAGCCTGACGATGGCGGGCACCGACTGGACGTGGGCCGGCACCGGCACGTTCGCGACCGCGCTCGTGCAGAGCGGCACGCTGAACCTGACCGGCACGCTCGGCACGACGACCGCCACGGTCGTCGCGACCGTCGATAGCGGCGCGACCTTGCAGGCGAATGCGGCGAACCTGCCGCTCTCGGTGACCGACAACGGGCTCGTGCGCTTCCAGCAGGACAGCGGCGGCACCTACACCGGGCTCATCTCCGGGACGGGGGCGGTCGAGAAAACCGGCGCGGGCACGCTGACGCTCGCACCCGCCGCGGCGGGCGGCAACACCTACTCGGGCGGCACGACGATCACTCAGGGCACGCTCTCCGTCGCGGCCGACAATGCACTGGGCGCAGCAACGGGCGCGCTGACGCTCAACGGCGGCACGCTGCAACTCGGCGCCAGCTTCGATCCAGCGGCCAGCCGCGCGCTGTCCATCACCGCGAACAACGGCACGATCGACACCCAGGGGTTCCAGTCCACGATCGCGCAGAACATCACGGGCGCGGGCTCGCTGACGAAGCTCGGCACCGGCACGCTCACGCTCAATGGCGCCGCCAACAGCTACGCAGGCGGCACCCAGGTCGACGCGGGCACGCTGGTCGTGGGAGACGCGGGCAATGCGGCCGCGCTGCTGTCGGGCGGCGGGCCGGTCGCAGTCGCGGCGGGCGCGACGCTCGGCGGCTATGGCGGCGTGAACGGCAACGTCACGAACAACGGCACGATCGCGGTGGCGAATGCAATCACCAGTCTCGCGAGCGGCCCCGTCGGCAATTTCCAGATCAACGGCAATCTCACCAATGCGGGGCTCGTGCGGCTCGGCGGCAGCGGCGTGGGCAATACGCTGACCGTGGCGGGCAACTATGTCGGCCAGAACGGGGCGATCGCACTGAACACCTATCTGGCGGGCGACGGCGCGCCCTCGGACCGGCTCGTCATCAGCGGCGGCACGGCAAGCGGCGCGAGCACGCTGAACGTGACGAACGTCGGCGGCCCGGGCGGCGAGACGCTCGCCAACGGCATCGAGGTCGTGCAGGCCGCGAACGGCGCGACCACCGGCGCGAACGTGTTCTCGCTCGCGGGCGGGACCGTCAAGGCGGGGGCCTACGAGTACTACCTCGCGAGAGGCGGGGTCAGCGCCGGCACGGGCGACAACTGGTATCTGCGCAATACGATTCCGGAAGCCACCCAGCCGCCGATCACCACGGCGCCGGGCACGCCGGAGTCGATCGTCGACGAGGTCGACAAGGCCGAAGAGGGCACGCCGGTCTACCGCACCGAGGTGCCGCTTTATACGGAAGCGCCGAGCGTGGCACGTCAATTGGGTCTCCTGCAGATCGACACCTTCCACGACCGCCAGGGCGAGCAGGGCCTGCTGACCGAAAACGGCCGCGTTCCCGCTGCATGGGCGCGCGCGTGGGGGGCGTACAGCAATATCGCGCAGGGCGGCACTGTGAAGCCCTCGTTCGACGGCTCGGTGTGGGGCATGCAGGTCGGCCAGGACCTCTACGCGGACACCCGCGCGGACGGCTCGCGCAATCACTATGGCTTCTTCCTCGGCTTCGCGCGCGCGGTGGGCAGCGTGAACGGCCTCGCGCTGGAGCAGTACGACTACGATGCCGGCTCGCTGCAGGTCAATTCGTACAACCTCGGCGCCTACTGGACGCACATCGGCGCGGGCGGCTGGTACACCGATGCGGTCGCGATGGGCAGCGCGCTTACGGTACGCACCCATTCGACCGACGGCATCGGCGGCTCGACCGACGGCAACGCGTTTACGGGTTCGCTCGAAGCGGGCTTGCCGATCGCGCTGGCGCAAGGCGTGACGCTGGAGCCGCAGGCGCAGCTGGTGTGGCAATGGCTCGGGCTGAGCCGGTTCAACGACGGCGTCTCGGACGTGAACTGGAATAACGGCAACACCTTCCTCGGCCGCCTCGGCGCGCGCCTGCAATGGGCATTCGACGCGAACGGCGTCAACTGGAAGCCGTATCTGCGCATGAACGTGCTGCGCTCGTTCGGCGCCGACGACAAGACCACCTTCGGCGGCGTGACGACGCTGGGTACGCCGGTGGGGCAGACCATGGGGCAGGTCGGCGTGGGCGTCGTCGCGCAACTGACGAAGCGCGGCAGCGTATTCGTGACCGCGAGCTATCTGACCAACCTCGGTGGCGAGCATCAGCGCGTGATCGGCGGCGACGCCGGCGTGCGCTGGGCGTGGTGAGCATGCGTGAACATGCGTGAGCGAGCATGAAGGGGCCTCTTGAGGGGACTTCGACCCGAGGGGCCCTGATAAGCGGGGATTGAGGCCAGGGACTGAATTGCGGGGCTGAAACCGCAGGACTGAAACCCGTGACCGGGAAGAGGGAGCGGGACGCGGGAACGATGCCGGGAGCCCTGCCGCGAGGGCTCCGCTTCCAGGGGAGGCTAGTCTGCGAGCCGCTTGTCCGCGAGCGCGTTCTGGCAGTCGGCCAGCACCTGCTTGAGCAGCCGGGCTTGCGGGTCGATTTCGTCGGTATCGAGAATTTCTTCGACCGCATCGCGCGCCCAGTCGGCCTCGACGAAGCGCGCGTGGCGCCGCGCGATTTCGACCGCGGTGGCCGACAGCTTCGCGATAGAAAGCCAGTCGGCTTCGCGTGCGCGGCGATCGAGCCACTTGTGCGCGGACTGCACGTGAAACGCCGCGTCGGGCCAGTCTTCGTTCAGATAATAAGCGCCGAGGCTTCCGCACGTGAGCCAGCACAACAGCTCGAGGCGGTCACGGGGACTCAGATGTTGGCGTACATCACTCATGGCGACGCTCGCTGCGGTAAATGGCTTCCCGGTGAGGACGGCGCTGCGCCATCCCCGGCTTTCATCAAACGCTTTAATCAAACATTAGCACGCGGTATTCCCGGGCGGCAATTCCTGACCTACCCTGGCGCGCGGCGCGGCCGCGGGCCAGAGTAGGAGAGGGGATGCGTGGCGCGCAGGGCCGATGCGCCACACGTTTGCCACGCGAAAACAGCCGGCCCTGAATGGCCTCGCGTGCCTGATTTGCCGTTTTCCGAAGCCGCCTTCCGAGGCCATCTTTCGACGCCACCCTGGCCCCGAGCCGGACTACCCGCGCGCTTCGGTCCCCAAGGCCGTTGCCGCGCCGGCGAACGTGGAGGCCATCGCGGCATAGTGGTGCCACTCCAGCTTGTGGCCGAGCCGGAAGACCATGAAGGCGTTGCTGAGCGCCATTCTCAGGGCTTCCATCATGAGCCGGTCGGTGGTGACTGACGGGGTGGCCCGCAGCGGCGCCTCGGGAATCTGGCCCTTCAGCTTGCTGCCCATTTCGGCGAGTGTCGTCGAGATCGTCAGCGGCACGAACTCGATGGGCAGGAACCGGGTGTTGCGTCCCCAGTCCTTGGCGAACTGGAGGACCGGGTTGTCGTTCTCGCTGTCGAGGCCGATTTTCAGAACACGCATCAAACGCCCGTCCTCCGGTTTCGCACCGCCGAGGAACTGGCCGAGGTTGGCGAGGTTCTGCCCGATAGAGGACGTCAGGCCCGCGATCGCGGCGCGGTTGTTGACGTTCGACAGCCACTGGTTGCCGGTGGGCGGCCCGATGAAGCTCAGCAGCAGGCCGGTCGCGCCCAGGCTGGTCATGCCGCGCAGGAACGCGGTCTCGTGCGTCGTGAGGTTCTTCGACGCCTTGGTCACCGCCTCTGCCATCTTCGTTGCATCCTGGAACACCGTCTCGATCTGGGCCCGCAGTCCGTCGTTCTTGGGCAGGCTGTTGCTCACGTCAGTCGCCGCCTTCCGGATCGAATCGAGGTCCTGCTTGAATTTCTCCATCTGCGCCTCGTGATCGTGGGGCGAGACGGACTGCAACATGGCCCGGCTGGTTTCCATTGCCGCCGCCTCGGCGATGTCCTGCGCCGATCCGGCCGGGGCGGTGAGGGCCCGATGCACGCCGGACATGGAGTCGAAGGCCCGGACGATGTGCGCCTGCATGGCCGGGACCTGACTCGTCCACAAGTCATTAATCAGGGTATTCACATCGGTATTGCCGCGCCCGCCTTGCGTCACGAGCCCGCGGCCGTCTTCCAGGTCGATGTCGGATGCTTCGATCGGAAGAGCCCCGGCGGGTGCCTGCTGGCTTTGGGCCGCTCTCAGTTCGTCGGTATTGACGAATTCGATGGGCTGTCCGGCCTTATCGTTGCCGCCGCGCAGATGGCCGATGGCGCCGAGGACCGGCTTGTTCAGCGCGCCCGTCTGCAGCACGCCGCCCAGCCCAACCAGCCCGAAGCCGGCGATCTGCCCGAACGAGGGGGCGGCCTGTCCGCTCGCCGCATTGGTTCCGAATTGCCCGGCGAGTGTAATGAGCTGATCGATGGCCTGGCCGAATCCCTGGATCGTTTTGATATCTCCGCCGGCTTTGGCCCAGCGCCTCGGCCCATCGGTACCGGGGATGTACTCGCCGACCCCGGCGAGAGTCAGGGATAGCAGGATGCGCTGCGTGACCAGCAAGGCGGTTTTGGCGGTGGTTTCGAACGCGCTGGCCTTGCCCGGGAGGATGGCCTCCACGCCGTACCAGGCACCGAACTTGAAGCCCATCGCGATGGCAACTTCCGCGGCGGCGATCGCTTTCTGCACCGGAGTGGACTTCAGCCATTCGGTCCAGCTGCGACTCTTCGCCGTGTCGGCCTTGCCGGACCCCAGGGACTGGGTCAGGTGGTCGCGCAAGTGGTCCAGCCCCTGTTTTTGCAACTGCATCATGGATATCCAATGCTGGACCTCTTCAAGATGCCGGATCTGGGTGTCGTGCGGGACGGGGCGATCCGCCTTGTTCAACGCCGCCTTCACACGGCCGTGCATCTTGCCGATGTCGCGCAGCGAATCCGTCAATGTCCTGGACAGATCGTCGAGGTTGCTCAGCATCGTTTGCGCTTCTTCATGGCCGAGGCGCGCGAGCTGACCGGTCGACATATTCCGCAGTTCGATCTCGGGCGCCGTGCCGGCGCTCGCACCGGTGGCGGCCGGCGTCGCGGCCTCCGTCGAGGAGCGTTCCCGGCCGGACAGAGGCAACGACCCGCGCGGCCTGTTGGCGGTGGCCAGGCTCGGGTTCGAGCTCGGGCCTGAGTTCGTCGCGTCGCCCGAGTTCTGTGCCGTGTCCTGCGCCGGATTCTGCGACCTCGCACTGTTCTTCCTGCTGGTGCTGCGCGCAGGCAGGTGCGAGAAACGATCGTCCTGCGATCCTCGGGGCTGGACGGACGGAGTCGTCGTTCGTCGCGCGTCCTGAACGTCGTTGTCGTGCCCGGATGAGAGCACGCTGGCGGCTGCGCTGGAATCGCTGAAACGGGAGGAGGAGGTGCGGATTTCGGGCATGATCGGATGTCGGGTTGGGGAGTGGGACAAACGGCCTGTCCATCACCACTCCGGCCTGACGATCGGAAAAGATCGCGGACCCTGCACGCAGACTCATGCAGTGCTCGATGTGAACATACGGCTCGTCGACTATCGTTGCGAAAAAGACTGGCAGCGATAGTCGGCCTCCTGACGATTTCGTTCTTCCCTGGTCGCGAAATTACGGACGATAATCCGAATCCATCGGCTCAACCTCGCTCCACCCATAACAACCCATGCTGCGAATACTCGGCAAGACCACCTCGATCAACGTGCGCAAGGTGCTGTGGACCTGCGCGGAACTCGGACTTGCGTTCGAACAGGAAGACTGGGGCTCGGGCTTTCGCTCGACCGAGGTCGACGCATTTCGCGCGCTGAATCCGAACGCGATGGTGCCGGTGCTGTGCGACGGCGACTTCGTGCTGTGGGAGTCGAATTCGATCATCCGCTACCTCGCCAACCGTTATCGCGGCGCGTGGCTTTATCCCGCCGATCCGTGCGAGCGCGCGCGTTGCGATCAATGGATCGACTGGCAGGCGAGCGAGCTCAATCGTTCGTGGAGCTACGCGTTTCTGGCGCTCGTGCGGCGCTCGCCCGAGCATCAGGCCCCGCGGCAGATCGAGCTGTCGCGCGCGAACTGGGCGAAGCATATGGGGATCGTCGAGCAGCAACTCGAACGCACGGGCGCGTATATCGCGGGGCAGGCGTTTTCGCTCGCGGATGTGCCGATCGCGTTGTCGGCCAATCGCTGGCTCGACACGCCGATACGGCATGACGATTTTCCGGCGCTCGCCGCGTATATGGCGCGGCTGGCCGGGCGGGACGGTTATCGCGCGTATTGCCGCAACGGCACGCCTTGATTGGCAAGCTTTTACGCTTGGGTTTTCGGCGTGCGGTGTACTGCATGAGGTGTGCTGCGCGCGATGTACTGCATGAGGTGGCAGAGCAGGTCATGCAGTCACACCGCATGCAGCCACACCGCGAGCGCGGCGAAGAACCGCAGTAGGGACGAGACCAACCGGAACGCAACACCGGGAGCGGAATCGACAGATCGACTCCGCGCCCTCGCTCCATCAAACCTGCACGAGATTCGGAATCTGCACGTCCGGGTTGACGTCCGCGTCGTAATCGACGCCCTTCATCTCGAAGCCGAACAGACGCAGAAAATCGCTCTTGTAGCCGGCGAAATCGGTCAGTTCGTAGAGGTTGTCGTTGGTCACCTGGTTCCACAGTTCCTGCACGCGGCCTTGCACCTGCGGATCGAGTTCCTTGTAGTCGGCACGCAGACGGCCTTCGTCGTCGAGATGCGGCTGGCTGCCGTAGAGGCTGTCCTTGTAGAGGCCGTAGACCTGCTCGATGCAGCCCTCGTGCGTGCCTTTTTCCTTCATGACCTTGAACAGCAGCGACAGATAGAGCGGCATCATCGGGATCGCCGAGCTGGCCTGCGTGACGACCGCCTTCAGCACCGCGACGCGTGCATCGCCGCCCTTGGCCGCGAGCTTTTCACGAATGCCGAGCACCTTCTGGTCGAGGTCCTTCTTGGCCGCGCCGATCGAGCCGTTCCAGTAGATGTCGTGCGTGATCTTCTCGCCGAGGTAGGTGAACGCGGTGGTTTTCGCGCCGTCGGCGAGCACGCCGGCTTCGGCCAGCGCGTCCATCCACATCTGCCAGTCTTCGCCGCCCATCACCGCGACCGTATGCGCGATTTCTTCCGGCGTGGCCGGTTCGAGCACGGTTTCCTTGATGACTTCCTTGTCGGTGTCGATGCCGCGCAGGTTCACCGCCTTGCCGATCGGCTTGAGCACCGAGCTGAATACCTCGCCCGTCTTCGGATGCTGGCGCTTCGGCGCGGCGAGGCTATAGACGACGAGATCGACCTGGCCGAGATCGCGCTTGATGGCTTCGATCGTGCGCGCCTTCACCGCGTCGGAGAACGCATCGCCGTTGATGCTGGTCGCGTACAGGCCTTCGGCCGTGGCGAGCTTCTCGAACGCGGCGGTGTTGTACCAGCCGGCCGTACCCGCCTTGGTCTCGCTGCCGGCGCGCTCGAAGAACACGCCGAGCGTCGCCGCGCCCGAGCCGAACGCGGCGCTGATGCGGGCGGCGAGACCATAGCCCGTCGACGCGCCGATCACGAGCACCTTCTTCGGGCCGTTGGCGATGGGGCCGCGTGCCTTCACATACTCGATCTGCTCCTTGACGTTGGCTTCGCAGCCGGTCGGATGGGTCGATACACAGATGAAGCCACGCACACGCGGTTTGATGATCATGAAGCACCTCTTGTCGGAATTGCCGACATTATAGTGGCCCCGCCGCCGTGGCCGGGCATTCGCGCGGGGGCGGGTCGGCGCCGGTGCAGCGCGTGTTGCCACTCCGCGCAGCGCCGGGCAGCCTCAACCGAACCGTCCGTACGTGCGGACGTGCGAACCATCAGGCCAAAGGCCTATGCCGTTTCGAAGCGTGATTCGCATTCCGCAACCAATCTTCGGTATCCGGATATGTCACGCATAGTCGAGCGCGACACTACAGACACCATCCTTTATGTTCGGTTTGCCGAATCCGTGCACCTTTTTCGGAGATTTCCATGCGCTCCCGCATTCCGCCGCAAATGCCGCAAATGCCGCGAGTTACCGATCATCCTCAATGGGCCCAGGATCCCGGTCACCCCGTCGTCCCACAACAACCGGTCTGGCGAGGTCCGGCTCCAAACGAGCTCTTCCAGAACATGCCGCAGACAAGACAACGGCGGCCGTCCCTGGCGCCGGCAGGTCCGTTTCCGGTGATTCCGGGGACGGCGCATCAGCCCGTTATCCCAGTCACGCTGCAGACCCATATACGGAGATGATTGCCCACCGCCGAAAGATTACCAGCGATAGCCTGGCTGTCGACGACCTGTCGGCGCGCAAGTAAGAATAGATAAAACGCGCCCGTGGCCGGTTCGGATCGCCTTGATCGCGGATGGCCTCGAACATGAACCGTGCGGTGCGCCGGTCTCGCTTCGGGCGATGACGGTCCGCACGCAGCCGGCTCGCCAGTTGCGCCGCCCACTCGTCGTCGACGCTCGGGCTGGCGTGCGTCGGACACGTCGGCTCGACGACATTTCTCGAAGTCCCGATACAGCGATCCCTGACATGGAAGACGGTGAGCACGCGCGAAACGCATGGATGGAAGAATTGCCGCCGTGCGCGGCCCACATAACAGGCTATTGAAGCGGCACTGAGCATTCGAGCATCAAAAATCGGCGCCCACCCCACATCTTGGTACGATTGCGCCTTTCCCCGCGGACGACAGCAAGCGTGAAGCGCCTCATCTCCTCATTTCTGGCCGCCCTCGACCGAGGGTTGACCCTCGCGAACCCGCTTATCGCACAGGGCTGGTGGCATCTGCGCCATCCGACCCGCCGTACCGTCGCCTGGGGCTTCGCCGCGCTGCCGGTGCTGTTCGTGCTGTATGTGCTGCTGCTGATTCCGTTCACGCCGAGCATCGGCGACATCCGCAAGGCGAAGATCGAGCAGCCCGCGCAGATTCTCTCCGCGGACGGCAAGCTGCTCGCCGAATTCAAGCCGTCGAACCGCGAGTGGGTCAGCCTGAAGGACATCTCGCCGACCGTCGTGAACGCGCTGATCGCGACCGAGGACCACCGCTTCTACGAGCATTTCGGCCTCGACTGGCGGCGCACCGCGTCGGCCGCGCTGCACACGTTTTCGGGCGAGCGCCAGGGCGGCTCGACGATCACGCAGCAGCTCGCGCGCAATCTCTATCCCGACGAAATCGGCCGGGCGCCGACGCTCACGCGCAAGCTCAAGGAAGCGATTACAGCGGTCAAGATCGAGATGCTCTATACGAAGCCCGAGATTCTCGAGACCTATCTGAACACGGTGCCGTTTCTCTACAACGCGTACGGCATCGAGATGGCCGCGCGCACCTATTTCGACAAGTCGGCGGCCGATCTGAACGTGCTCGAAAGCGCGACGCTCACCGGCATGCTGAAGGGCAACAGCTACTACAACCCGGTGCTCAATCCCGAGCGCGCGCTGCAACGGCGCAACACGGTGCTCGGGCAGATGGTCAAGTACGGCAAGCTGACGCCCGCGCAGTACGACATCCTGAGCCGCAAGCCGCTGCGCCTCGATTTCGAGCGCCAGATCGAGCCGCCCGGACCCGCGCCGCATTTCACGCAGCAGTTGCGCAAGTGGCTCGTCGCATGGGCCGATCGCAACGACTACAACATCTATTCCGATGGACTCGTCGTGCGCACGACGCTCGATTCGCGTTTGCAGACGATGGCGACGCAGGCCGTCAAACTGCAAGGCAACCAGTTGCAGGGCATCGCGAACTCGGCATGGGGCACGCGCACGGGCTGCTCGGCGGACAAGGATCTGCTGCGCACGTTTCTGCGCGAAACGCCCGACTTTCGCGCCGCCAGAGACACGGGCCTGTCCGACGACGATGCCCTGAAGCATCTGCTCGCCGACCGCCCGCTCGTGCAGAACGTCTGCGAGACGAAGACGCGCGTGCAGGCCGACTTCCTCGCGATGGATCCGCGCACCGGCGAAATCAAGGCGTGGGTCGGTAGCCGCGACTTCAGCGAGGACCCGTTCGATCACGTGCAGCAGGCACGCCGTCAGCCGGGCTCGACCTTCAAGCCGTTCGTCTACGCGGCGGCGTTCGAGGCGGGTGCGAAGCCCGACGACAAGCTGCCCGACAACCCCGTCGAAATCCAGTTGGCGGGCGGCGAAGTCTGGAAGCCGAACGACGAGGACGAACCGAGCGGCCGCATGATCAGCCTGCGCGACGCGCTCGCGTATTCGCGCAACCGCATCACCGCGCAGGTGATGGAATCGGTCGGACCGCACAAGGTCGCGAGGCTTGCGCGCGCGATGGGCGTGCGCGACAGCGAGCTCGATCCGGTGCCGTCGCTCGCGCTCGGCACGAGCCCCGTCACGCTGAAGGAGATGGTCTCGGCGTACGGCACGATCGCGAACCTCGGCAATTACGTCGAGCCGCTGATGGTCACCCGCATCGAGGACCGCAACGGCAACGTGCTGGCCGAATTCGCACCGGCCGCGCCGAAACGCGAGCTGCCCGCCGATACCGCGCGTACGCTCGTCGACGTAATGCGCGACGTGGTCAGCCGCGGCACCGGCGCGAGCATCCGCACGCGCTTCGGCGTGCGCGGCGACGTCGCGGGCAAGACCGGCACGACCCAGGGCAACGCGGACGGCTGGTTCATCCTGATCCAGCCGCAACTGGTGGCGGGCGCGTGGGTCGGCTTCAACGACAGCCGCGTGACGCTGCGCAGCGATTACTGGGGGCAGGGGGCGCATAGCGCGCTGCCGATCGTCGGCGATTTCTTCCAGCGCGCGCAGCGCTCGCGGCTCGTCGATCCGCGCGTGAAGTTCGATACCGAGCAGCCGCCCGGCTGGTTCGCCGAGCGCGCGGAGCGGTTGCGCGACTGGATCGAGCATCTGTTCGCGCGCACGCCACAGAAGCAGGTGGTTGTGCATGCGCCGGCGCGCAAGGCGTCGGCGGGGACGTCCGGGGAGGCGTCCGTTAGTTCGCCTACTCCGCTTACTCCGCTTACTCCGCTTACTCAGGTTATTCCGGTTGTTCCGGTTGTTCCGGCTCAACCGGGGTCTGCGGCGGCCGGCGCTTCGGCGGCGCTGGCCGAACCGCGCGAATTGCCGCCGTTGTTGCCGACGCCGGGAACCGCTCCCGCGCCGGCCACCGGCAATGCCGTCGACGGCGAAACGCATGGCGGCGGCGCAGCGGCCATCGCGCCGACGCCCACGCCCGACGACGTCGTGCCGCCCGATGCGGCAGGTCAGGGCGGACAAGGACAAGGGGCCGCCAACTTCTGAGTGGCACGGCACCTGCATTGTTAAAAGACACGCAACAGTGTTTTCGGCGCGAGCGGCTGATCTCGCGCGATCGATTGCCGATAATCGAGGCTTGCTAAATCAGGCCGGGCAATCGGTCAAAAAATGCAGGTGCTGCACAATGTGTGATCTGAATTCGAACGGTATTCCCGGCTCGTGCGCGCGAAAGCCTGAGCCGGCAGAGAAGAGGGTGCCGCTCGCGGCCCGCGTGCGTGGTTTCGCCGCGGCGGTGCTCGCATGCGCGAGTCTCGCTGGATGTGCATCGAGTACCGACGTCGTCGCGACCGATAAACCCGGCACTTACACGGTCGCGGCAAGCGCAACCGGTGGACGCATGGCATGGGCCCGCGCGCATGAACTCGCGATGAACGAAGCGCGCGACTATTGCGAGCGCCGCGGTATGCAAAGCAGCGTAATGGCGGAAACCGTGAGCGGCGTGAGCGTGATGACCGAGCATGGATCGTCGGTCAATTTCGAGTGCCATCCGAAGTTCTGACGACAATGCCTGCGCTGAGGCGCAAGCGCACGCCGGTGCAGGTGTATCGACGAGGCTGGCGATATAGTCAGCGCCCCTACAGGTTCGATTCCTGTGTCGTTTGAATCCCCCGACGAAAATCGCGAGCCGTTTTGCGGATGCGCTCGCATTCTCTTTAATCATATGAGTCATGTGAGGCGCGCCGGGATTTCAGGTCCACGATTCGCCTTGCTGCCACTGTGCTCACTTCCTGGTACTCGTTCCCCGTTTGACGAATGACGCGCCTGCAAAGTCTGTCGTCGTTCGCCCCTGCGAGGCGTTTTTTTCACGCGAACGACGGGTAGGGCGTGTGGACGTTTTCGGCGCCCGTGCCGCTTCCAGCTTCCGCGACATCGTCTCGATGCGCTGCCGCAAGAGATCGGCCCTGGCAGTGCGTTCGGCCAGCAGTGCGTCCTTTTCCGCGAGTTGCGCGCCGCTCAGCGCATGCCGTGCGTTCGATGTGGCCAGCTCGGCCTTTGTCGCCGCGAGTTCGTCACGTAAGCCGTCACGCTGCGCGCGCGATTCGGACTCTAGCGTCGCCGCCCGCTCATGGCTGGCCTGAAGCTCCTTGCGCAGCCGCTGCGCCACGGCCCGTTCGCTCTCGATTTCGAGCAACGCGCGCTTTTCGGCGGCCGCAAGCCGTTGTTCGTTCTGTTCGTGCGCGCGGCGCAGCTTGGCCAGTTCGTCGGCGAAATCGCGGCGGGCGTCGGCCAGCGCGGCGATGCCCGCCGCAGTTTCCTGCTTCGACGCGGCAAGTTGCGCCGTCAGCATCGCGTTGGCGGTTTGCAGCTCGACGATGCGCGCGTCGAGCCCGCCGATCTGCGCACGCAGCGCGGCGGCGTCGTGCGCCGCCTGTTCCGCCTGCTGGCGCGCGTCGAGCCGCTGCGTTTCCCGTTCCCGTGCCTCGTCGCGTGCCGCCGCGATTTCGCTCTGCGCGTCCTGTCTGAACACGTCCAGCGCTGCGCTTGCGACGTCGTTGGATAGCCGCCAAAGCTGGGCCGCCAGATCGCCGGCCGCCGCCGCGACCTCGGGCGGCAGGTCCGGGCGTCCAACGTCGACGCGAGTCTTGTCGCGAACCTCGCCCCAGAAATCGCGCAAGGCCTTGGCCGGCGCGCTCATGCTGCCTTTGCGCACCAGTTGATAAAGCCGGTTCGCGGTCGGCGTTTCACCGTAGCGGAAAAACAGCAGTGCGCAGACTTCGCGGTATAGCACCTGAGTGTCGGATGCGCGTTCGCGGGCGGCTTCGATGTCGGATTCGAGCGTCATGGCGTGTTTGAGGCTACGGAATGAACGATAAATTGATAATACAACGTAATACGATAAAAATACTACACTTTCACCTCTTAAAAACGACATTAGTACTATAATGTCGTGTTTAAATTTATGGGAAAGCATCGACGGCGGTTCGCTCATCCCTGGGCGCGGCGACGTACAGAACGGGATTGCGATCCGTGTGACGTGGTAGCCGCCAACAGTAAAACGACCGCACCGGACTTTCCTGCTTCGCCGCATTGCACGGCTATTCGTCTTTGGAGCACCAAAAGATATTCAACGCGAGAAACTGTCCAGCCGGTCATCCGAGATGTATTCGCATCTAAAGAAAGAGTCATGAGCCCAACAATCGACGGACTCCGCAACCGGTCCGTATCGGCGTCACACCTTGCTGACGAGGCGTCTTCCGAGACGGCCAAGCCTGAGTCAAGTGCGATAGGAAGCTCGGCAAGTCCCCGGAGTCATCCCGTACTCAATGGCTTGAGCCCCCGGCCAAAGAAACTGCTGACATCCGCCGAGGCGCCTTTGGCCGCCTATGCGGCAGCCAGAACCCTTGTCGGCGAGGCGCTCGATCCCGAGTCAACTACCCAGCTTCGCAAGGCGAATGACGCGATGGACAAGGCGCGTCGCGCATTGTCAGCCGGAGCGGGCAATATCGCGCGAACCGGGAGCCCTGGCAACATGGATGCGCTACGGCGTACGAACGCGACGCGTGCGTTAGCAAAGGCGTTGAGTCACTCGCTGTGCAATCCAGGCGAAGAAACGGCGGCGCTCGTCCGTTGCTGGCCGCACCAGATGCTCAGCGAAGTCTTGCGGGACATGAGCGCAGAGGAAAGGAGCGACTTGCTGAATCATGTGGTGGCGGCAGCAACGGCGTTGTATGGAAAAAGTGGCAACTGCGACGAGTTTGCCGCAGTGACGGCCAGCTACAGCGAAGTACAAACGGCAAAGCGCACGCATGCCATCACGGCGGACGTGCCATTCGACCATGTCTGGGCGGAAAGCCGTCACGACGATGGCATTGCCCGCCCCCATGATCCCATTCTGGATAGCTGGCTGGACGGGCCACCCGTCTTGCGGGAGAACGCCCGCTTCGCAAACGCGGCCGAAGCCGATCAGCAGCATACCGCCGCAAATGATCCGCGCGTGTCTGCCGCAATCGATGAGATGGCGCATCGCCTTGGCAAAAGTCCAGAGGCGAAGGAGCTTTTCGATAAAGCCATGGATATGTCGGCTGAGGACATCGAACGTGAGAGTACCGGCAATTTTGAGCCGATGTCGTCCATGAACGATCGATTCATTTCCAATGCTCGAAGGAACCTTGGAAAGCAACAGCAGGCAGCGAGGCCTGAGTTGCTGGGTGACATTCAGGCGGTCGGGGTCGGACGGCAGTTCGATCTGCCGATCGCGTCCGCGACCAACAAGGGCAATGTCGCTCTGATTCGCGACCAGTTAGAGACTTTGACTCGTGCGGGCGCGTCGTTCGCGTCATTATCGCAAGCAGACGGCTCGCGGTTGGCCTCGCGTCCGATTGGGCTGCCGACAGGTCCCCGGATGGGCTTGCCGTCGGGTCCTCGGCCGGGATTGCCTTCGGGTTCGCGAATGGGCCTGCCGTCAGGTCCCCGGCCGGGGTTACCGTCGGGTCCGCGGATGGGCCTGCCGTCAAGTCCCCGGGCGGGGTTACCGTCGGGTCCGCGGATGGGCCTGCCGTCAAGTCCCCGGGCGGGGTTACCTTTGGGCCAACGGCCGGGGCTACCGTCTTCAAGGACCGTCGGTGCAGTTGCTGGCCCACGGTCTGATGGGTCGTCGCTTTCCGCACCTACAGAAACCGCAGCGAGGGACGCATCAAATATTTAACGATCTTTGTTCGCGGACAACCAGCGCTATCCTGAGCGCAACCCGTCTGGTCCCGTCCTGTGGCTCGGCCACCGGCGTATCATCACGGACTATCTGCTGGCTCGCCGCGAAACCGTGCTGCACATCATGGACGCGCATTACACGAGCGCCGCCACGATGACGCCGGGCGCGCAACCGCAAGCCGACGGCACGTTGATCTATCCGGCTTAGTCACCGGGCTGAGCCGTTCCAGGGCACCCCGGTCCATCCGTCACCTTGCCCCACAGAATGGCTGTCAAGAAACCCACAACGCTCGAAATCCTGCTCCGCGACATCCGCTCCTGCACCCTGTGCGCGCCGACGCTGCCGCATGCACCGCGACCGGTGCTGGCTGCCTCCGAGCAGGCGCGCATTCTGATCGTCGGCCAGGCGCCGGGCGCGCGTGTGCATGCGTCCGGCGTTCCGTGGAGCGATGCGAGCGGCAAGCGCCTGCGCACGTGGCTCGGCGTCGACGACAGCACCTTTTACGACGCGTCGAAATTCGCCATCGTGCCGATGAGTTTCTGTTTTCCGGGGCGCGGCCCGAGCGGCGATCTGCCGCCGCTGCCCGCGTGCGCCGAGCGCTGGCATCGCGAGCTGCTCGGCCACCTGAGCGCCGTGCGGCTCACGCTGCTGATCGGACAGTACGCCCAGCGCTTCGGTCTCGGCGCCGCCTATGGACCCAGCATGACCGATACGCTCGTCCGCTGGACCGAGTTTGGACCACGGATCATGCCGCTGCCGCATCCCTCGCCGCGCAACATCGCCTGGTTCAAGCGCAATCCGTGGTTTGACGCCGATGTTTTGCCGACATTGCGCGAGCGGGTATCCGCGGCCCTGGCGGCTCATTAAAATAAGCGCAATTACGCAACCGGCGTTCGTCCCCAGGAACTCTCCGAATCGTGTCCAAAGCCTTGCCGACAGCCGCATCCAGCGCCGACCTCGTCACCGTTCAGCCCGTCGAATCGCTCGTCGTGCCGGAACTGCTCGATGGCCGCGACGGCACCAATCGCGGCGCAAGCGAAAACTCGCAGCTGTCGGCGCGCAACGATCTCGACGCCGTGCGCGCATGGCTCTCCAATTACGCGGACACCAAGACCACCTTCGACAACTACCGCAAGGAAGCCGAGCGTCTGCTGCTGTGGGCCGTCGTGCAGCTCGGCAAGCCGCTGTCGTCGCTGACGCACGAGGATCTGCTGCTATTCAAGGCGTTCATCGCCGATCCGCAGCCCGCCGCGCGCTGGGTGTCGGCGAGCGGCGGCAAGTTCGCCCGCAGCGACGAACGCTGGCGGCCGTTCAACGGCCCGCTGTCACCGGCCAGCCAGCGCCAGGCGCTGATCATCCTCAACGCGATGTTCACGTGGCTCGTCAACGCCGGCTATCTGCGCGGCAATCCGATGGCGCTGCTGCGGCAACGCGCGAAGCGCTCGGCGCCGCGCGTCACGCGCTATCTGTCGACGTCGCTATGGGACGAAGTGAAGCTGTTCGTCGAGCAACTGCCGCAGGACACCGACGCGCAACGCGCCTACTACGCGCGCTGCCGCTGGTTGACCACGCTGTTCTATCTGCAAGGCATGCGGATTTCGGAAGTCGCGGGCGGCCAGATGGGCCAGTTCTTCAGACGGCTCGGCGCCGACGGTCAGGACCAGTGGTGGCTCGAAACGCTCGGCAAGGGCGACAAGGAGCGGATCGTGCCGGTGTCGGCGGAACTGATCCAGGAGCTGCGCAATTACCGCACGCTCAACGGCCTCGCCGCCTTGCCCACGCGCGCCGAGGAAACACCGCTCGTGCTGCCGTTCAAGGGGCGAAGCCGCTGCCTGTCGCGCTCGGCGGTGCATGATGCGATCAAGGGCATCTTTGCCGGCGCGGCGATGTGGCTGCGCGCGCGCGGCCCGGAATTCGCCGATCGCGCCGATGAGCTCGAACGCGCGTCGGCGCACTGGCTGCGCCACACAGCCGGTTCGCATCAGGCCGATGGCGGCGTCGATCTGCGCACGATCCGCGACAATCTCGGCCATGTCTCGCTGAATACGACCAGCCTTTATCTGCATACCGAGGACGATGCACGGCATACGCAAACCGTCAAACGTCATCGCATGAACTGGGATGCGGCGAAATCGAAAGACGGCAATTGATCAACCCGCCGCTTGAGCCGCTCCCGCTTTCCCCGCATTTGCCCGTTCTTCCCCCGGCTTCGCGCCAATCCCGCCCCATTGCCCGCTAGAATTATCGGCTTTGCCCGCGTCGGGCGCGCCGCAAGGCAAAATACGGGTTTTGCGCGCGCCGTATGCGCCGCGTCGGCGTATTGCGAATTGCCCCGCGGGGTGCCGCGAACTGCCTTGCGGCGCTGGCCTGCCCGGCGGCCGGACGGCGTTTTTCCTGCGGCGCGCGAATCCGCATCATCACGGCCCTGCCCGGCCCGTCAAGGCTTCGCGGCCTCTGACGCCCGTGGCGCGGCGAGGACGGCTCGTCCTTTGACAGAGCCCATCAGGAGCATTTATGAGCAATTCGAACCCATCCTTCCTCGGCCGGATTTCACTGGCTGTCGGCACGTTTTTCAGCATCCTCGGCAATGGCGGCTTCGCGGCCGACGTGCTGCGCCTGCGCAACGGCGAACCGGTCGGCGCGGCGCCCGCGCCCACGCCGGCCCCTGCTGCAACGCCGACGCCGACGCCGGCGCCTGCTCCGCAGCCGAAGCCGCAACCGGCCCCGGTGCTGAAAGAAGCGACGCCCGACGCCGCCCTGCAACTGCTTGGTCTGCTGCAACGCGATGCGCGTTTCATCGACTTCGTCGAGGAAGACATCAAGGGCTATAGCGACGCCGACATTGGCGCGGCCGCGCGCCTCGTCCACGAAGGCTGCCGCGCGACGCTGCGCGAGCACTTCACGATCCGCCCGGTGCGCGACGAAGCCGAGGGCAGCCGCGTCACGCTGCCCGCGGGCTTCGATGCGAGTTCGGTGCGGCTGACCGGCAACGTCGTCGGCAGCGCGCCGTTTAACGGCAGCATCAGCCATCGCGGCTGGCGCGTCGACGAGGTGCGTCTGCCGAAGCTCGCGGACGGCCATAACGCGAAGGTCATCGCCCCGGCCGAGGTGGAGCTATGAGCGACGCCCGCTATTCGATCGGCATCGACCTCGGCACCACGCACTGCGCGCTGTCCTACGTGGACACACACGCGAGCGACGGCGAGAAAACCACCCAGGACGTACTGCCGATCGCGCAGCTCACGGGCCCCGGCGCGATCGACAATCTGCCGCTGCTGCCCTCGTTCCTTTATCTGCCGCACCCCGACGAACTGGCTTCGGGCGACCTCTACCTGCCGTGGACCGGCCAGCGCGAATTCGCGGTCGGCGAGTTCGCGCGCAGCCGCGGCGCCGGCACGCCGATCCGGCTCGTGTCGAGCGCGAAAAGCTGGCTGTGCCATCCAGGCGTCGACCGGCGTGCGGGGATTCTGCCGAACGATGCGCCGCCCGAAGTCGCGCGCGTCTCGCCGCTGGAAAGCTCGGTGCGCTATCTGACGCACCTGCGCGAGGCGTGGGACCACACGCACCCGGACGCGCCGTTCGCCGACCAGGACGTCACGGTAACGATTCCCGCCTCGTTCGACCCGGCCGCGCGCGAGCTGACCGCCGAAGCGGCCCAGGCCGCCGGCTTCACGCGCATGACGCTGCTCGAGGAACCGCAGGCGGCGCTCTATAGCTGGATCGAGAAAAGCGGCGGCCAGTGGCGCAAGCAGGTGCGGGTCGGCGACATCATCCTCGTCGTCGACGTCGGCGGCGGCACGACCGACCTCTCGCTGATCGCAGTGATCGAGCGCGACGGCAATCTCGAACTGCATCGCGTCGCGGTCGGCGATCACATCCTGCTCGGCGGCGACAACATGGACCTCGCGCTCGCGCACGTGGTCGCACGCAAGCTCGCCGCGCAGGGCACCCAGGCCGACGCGTGGCAGTTGCGCGCCCTCACCTACGCGTGCCGTTCGGCGAAGGAAACGCTGCTCAGCGACGCCGCCACCGACACCGTGCCGCTCGTCGTGCCGAGCCGCGGCTCGAAGCTGATCGGCGGCTCGATCCGCACCGAACTGACGCGCACCGAACTGACGCAGACGATCCTCGAAGGCTTCTTCCCGCAAGTCGATAGCGCGGCGCGTCCGGTGAGCCGCGCGCGCGTCGGTCTGACGCAGCTTGGTTTGCCGTATGCGCAGGACGCCGGCATCACGCAGCATCTGGCGGCGTTCCTCGGCAGGCAGGTCGGTGCGCTGGCCGAACTCGCAGGGTTCGGCGGTGTGGCCGCCAATGACGCGGCCAACGCGGCCGCGCAAAATGCGAGCTTCCTGCATCCGACCGCGGTGCTGTTCAACGGCGGCGTGTTCAAGTCGGCGCTGCTGGTCGAGCGCCTGATGGGCACGCTGAACGGCTGGCTCGCGGCCGAAGGCGCGGCAAGCGCGCGTCTGCTCGAAGGCGCGGACCTCGACCTCGCGGTCGCGCGCGGCGCGGCCTACTACGGCTACGTGCGGCGCGGCCGCGGCGTGCGGATTCGCGGCGGCACCGCGCGCGCCTACTACATCGCGATCGAATCGGCGATGCCGGCCGTTCCCGGTCTCGAACCGCCGGTGCAGGCGCTGTGCGTCGCGCCGTTCGGCATGGAAGAAGGCACCGAGGCGGAACTGCTCGCGCAGGAGTTCGGCCTCGTGGTCGGCGAACCCGTGCATTTCCGCTTCTTCGGTTCGTCGGTGCGTCGTCAGGATCAGGTCGGCACCTTGCTCGATTACTGGAGCCCCGAGGAATTGCAGGAGCTCGAGGAAATCCAGGCGACCCTGCCGGCAGCCGGCCGCGCGACGGGCGAGGTCGTGCCGGTGAAGCTGCACGCGCGCGTGACCGAGGCCGGCACGCTCGAACTCGAAGCGATCCCGCGCGGCTCCGAGGAGCGCTGGAAGGTCGAGTTCGACGTGCGCGGCGGCGCGCAGGCATGAGCGAGCGAGTGAGAAGGCTGCGCAGATGAAGCGATACAGCGTCGGCATCGATCTCGGCACCAGCAACACGGTGCTCGCCTACGCGGAAACCGGATCGCACGAGATTCGCGTGTTCGGGATCGAGCAGCTCGTGAGTCCCGGCGAAGTTGCGGCGCGTCCGCTGCTGCCGTCGGTGCGCTATCACGCGGCCGAAGGCGAGCTGAGCGCGGCCGATCTGCCACTGCCGTGGTCCGCTGCGAGCGCCGCCGCAGGCCACGGCAGGGACGCCGCACAGCCGGTGGTGGTGGGCCGGCTCGCGCGTCTGCTCGGCGCGCAGGTGCCGGGCCGGCTCGTCGCGAGCGCGAAAAGCTGGCTCTCGCACGCCTCGGTCGATCGCATTGCGCCGATCCTGCCGTGGGGCGCGCCCGACGAGGTCCGCAAGGTCTCGCCGGTCGAGGCAAGCGCGAGCTACCTCGCGCACGTGCGCGCCGCGTGGAACCAGCAGTTTGCCCACGCGCCGCTCGAACAGCAGGACGTCGTGCTGACGGTGCCGGCTTCGTTCGACGAAGGCGCGCGCGCGTTGACCGTCGAAGCGGCGCGGCTCGCGAGTCTGCCGTCGCTGCGGCTGCTCGAGGAGCCGCAGGCCGCGTTCTACGACTGGCTGTTTCATCATCGCGAGCGCCTGGCCGGCGAACTCGCGAAGACACGGCTCGTGCTGATCTGCGACGTCGGCGGCGGCACGACCGATCTCACGCTGATCGAAGTCGCGTTGCGCGGCGACGGCGAGCCGCAGTTGACGCGCATCGGCGTCGGCAATCACCTGATGCTCGGCGGCGACAACATGGACCTCGCGCTCGCGCATCTGGTCGAGGCGCGGCTGCCGGGTGGGGCCGGCGGTGCCGCTGGCTCCGGTGACGTCAGGCAGGCGCCGCAGCGCTTGTCGGCGGCGAGCCTGTCGCAATTGGTCGAGCGCTGCCGCAGCGCGAAGGAACAACTGCTTGGCGTGCAGGCGCCGGAGTCGGCTTCGATCACGCTGCTCGGCGCCGGGTCGAAGCTGATCGGCGGAGCGCGCAGCGCGCAGGTCACGCGCGACGAGGTCGAAAAGATCATCGTCGACGGGTTCTTTCCGAAGGTCGCGGCGCACGAACGGCCGGGGCGGCCGCGCGGCGCGATTGTCGAATTCGGTCTGCCCTATGCAACCGACGCGGCGGTCACGCGCCATATCGCGGCGTTTCTTGAGCGCTTCGCGGCGCAGTCGCGCAAGGCGCTGGCCGTGGGTGCAGAAGCGGATGCGAACGCAGATGCGCCGGCGGATACGGCCGGCGCGTCGGGCCCTGGCAACGCAACCGCCCTGCCCGTGCCCGACACGCTGCTGCTCAACGGCGGCGTGTTTCGCGCCGACGCGTTGTCGCGCCGTCTCGCCGAAACGCTCGGCGACTGGCGCGGCGCACCGCTCAACGTCCTGCACAACGACAATCCCGACGTTGCGGTGGCGCGCGGCGCGGTGGCCTATTCGCTCGCGCGCGCGGGCTTGGCGCCGAAAATCGGCGGCGGTTCCGCGCGCAGCTATTTTCTCGTGCTCGACGAAACCGGCGCGGGCAAGCCGGATTCGGCACACGGCTCAACCCAGGATTGCGCGCCGAACCCGCCACACGACACCCCACCCGCATCGCGCGGCATCTGCCTGCTGCCGCGCGGCACCGAAGAAGGCCACGAGATCCTGATCGCGGAGCGTACCTTCGCGTTGCGGCTCGGGCATCCGGTGCAGTTTCACCTCGTGTCGTCGAGCGCGGACACCGTTTATCAGCCCGGCGAACTCGTCGATCTCACGGGCGGCGACTTCATTCGTCTGCCGCCGGTCGCGACCGTCGTGCAGCCGCGCGACGGCCAGAATGCGCGCGAGACCACCGTGCGCATCGCGACGACGCTGACCGAAGTCGGCACGCTCGACGTGCACTGTCTCGCGCTCGACCACCCCGCGCAACGCTGGCGGCTCGAATTCCAGTTGCGCCGCGACGCCGCGCAGGTGGATCTGCCGGCGGATGCCGCGCACGAACGCCATCCCGCGCTCGATCGCGCGATCGAACTGATCGACCGCTGTTTCGGCTCGCGCGCGCAAAACGTCGATCCAAAGGAAATCAAACGGCTGCGCGCGCAACTCGAACAACTGCTCGGACCGCGCGATAGCTGGAACAGCGCATTGCTGCGCGAGCTGTTCGGCGCGCTCTGGGAACGCGCGCGCCGCAGACGGCGCTCGGCCGATCACGAACGGCTCTGGCTCAACCTCGCCGGCTATTGCGTGCGACCGGGCTTCGGCTATCCGCTCGACGAATGGCGCGTCGAGCAGCTGTGGTCGCTGTTCGACGACGGCATTCAGTACGTCAACGATAGCCAGGTCTGGTCCGAATGGTGGACGCTGTGGCGCCGCGCGGCGGGCGGCCTCGGCGAGGACGCGCAACTACGCGTGCTCGAGGCGATGGACTATCTGGAGAAGGCCGCGCAAGCGCGCCACAAGTTGCCGTTCGATGTCGCCAAGACCGGTTTTGCCGATAGGGTGCGGCTGTCCGCCTCGCTCGAACGGATTCCGGCCGAGCGCAAGATCGAACTCGGCGAGGCCGTGCTCGCGCGCCTGAAGAAGCCCGCGGAAAACCACCAGAGCTGGTGGGCGGTCGGGCGTATCGGTGCGCGGCAGCCGTTCTACGGCAGCGCGCATAGCGTCGTGCCGCCCGCGGTCGCCGCGCAATGGCTCGACGCGATTCTCAAGCTCGATTGGAAGAAGATCGACCCCGCCGCATTCGCCGCCGTGCAGATCGCGCGCATGACCGGCGACCGCTCGCGCGATCTGCCTGACGATCTGCGCGCGACGGTCGTGCGGCGGCTCGAAGCGGCGAGTGCGCCGCGCGCGTGGGTCACGATGGTCAGCGAAACGGTCGCGCTCGATAACGCCGATGAAGGTCGTGTGTTCGGCGAGTCGTTGCCGGCGGGGTTGAAGCTGATCGGCACTTGAGGCTTGAGGTTGGAAGCCTCAAGCCGAGGCGTTTTTTGCGGGCAGCGCGCCTGCGCTGTTCCGCCCCGGTTTTCCCGCGCTCTATTGACGCAATCTGAAACTCAGCACCGCCTGCGCCGCGTCGAGATCGCCTCGCTCCTGAAGTCTCTCCGCGAGCAGTTCGCGAAACATCGGCAGCTTGTTCGCGTCGTGTTGCTGGCTGAACTCGCGCAACACCTCGGCAATTGCCGCATGCTGGCTTTCCGGCGTCAGCGTACTCGCGACGTACGAACTGCCGCGCGCCAATTCCAGCAGATAAAGCAACCGGCAATGCGTCTTCTCGGCTTGCCGGCCAGGTTTGCGTCCACGGGGCATCGTTATTGTTCGCAGCCGTTATTCATAAGGTTATCTCAACAGTGCAAGCTTAAGAAAACCTTATGACCGTTCGTGCAGCGGCAATTTGCGCGTACGATTTTGATCGTACGCATTAACGGGGAAGTAATGGGGAATGCGTTGCCTGCGATAGGCAGGCATGGTACGCATCGCCGGCCGGAAACGGGAAAACAGCGAACAGCAAGCGCAGGCAGCGCTCAAGGCAAGCCAACTGCGTGCCCGATCGTCAGGATCGCTGATGATCGGGTACGCCGCGCCGTACTATGGTTTTACGCTTTACGCCATCGTTACGCGGTTGCGCCCGCTATGCTTCGAGCGATACAACGCCTGATCCGCACTCGCGAAACCATCGCGATGCGCGGGCCGCGACGACTCCGTGATGCGCGTCAGCGACGCGCCCACGCTGACGGTCACGATGCCGAGCGGCGACGCGCCATGCTCGATCGCGAGGTCGGCGACACCACGGCGCAGCGCTTCGAGCGTGTCTTCGAGTTCGAACGCTCGCGCCTGCAGCACGAGCAGCCCGAACTCCTCGCCGCCCATGCGTCCGGCGACGATGCGCTCGTTGTCGGCGGCGGCCTGCATGACCGAGGCGACCTTGCGCAGACATTGATCGCCGGCCTGATGCCCGTACGTGTCGTTGTACTGCTTGAACCAGTCGACGTCGACCACCACCGAGCCCATTACGTCGCCCTCTTGCGCTTCTTTCCAGCGGCGCGCGATGCTGTCGAGCAGGAAGCGGCGGTTATAAAGCTGCGTGAGCGGATCGATCGCGGTGGCGGTGCGCATCTTCAGATCGTTTTCGATCATCGCGCGCAGATGGTAGAACACGCCGCGTTGCCCGGCATCGAGCCGGCCCGGCGACGGGTCCATCGCGCACAGCGCACCGACGATCTCGCCGTTCGGCGCGCGTAGCGCAATCGCCGCATAAAACCGCACGAACGGATGACGCCGCACGAGCATGCATTCGCGGAAGCGGTGGTCGTGATGCGCGTCTTCGATCACGAACAGATCGGCGTCGCGCACCGCATAGTCGGCGAGCGAGCAGGCGCGCGTGACGAGCGGCATCGCCATGCCGACTTCGGCGCGGTAATGCTCGTGCTCCTCGTCGAGCAGCACGATTGCGGTGATCGCCGCGCCGGTCACGCTCTTGAGAATCTCCGCCGCGTGCGTGAAGCATTCGCGCATTACCTGATCGTCATGCAACAGCCATTCGATGACCGAAGACTCCACCTCGGCTTCGCCGGTCGCGGGGGGCTCGATGGGCATCCGGCTGGCCAGGCGGTCGTTACTGTAAGCGAGTTGCACGGCGAGGTTCCAGAATGGGATTAGCTCATGTCAACGGCATAGGCCGGCGAAACTTGAGCGCCGATCGAGCGATCGCGAGAAAAGATGACGAGGGGGCGTGATTGCGCGAACCATGCCTCGTTGCGAGGCGATTTCATGCCGTATTCAGCAGACAAATACGTCGTACGAAGCTGTCGTGCGGAGCCGCTTCGACGTCGCGGCGATCAGGCGGATCGATGAGGAATTGGCGGCGGAAAAACGCAGCAGCGAGGAGGCAAAAGCACGAACGGACGGCGGAAAAAAGAAAACGGGGAAGGACATCCCTTCCCCGTTCTTCACGAGCCTGCTCCGGATTGACGCCCGGATTTACTCTCGCACGGACTCGCGCATTGACTCTGGCAGTTACTCTTTATCCGACTTCACCTGCGGCAGCGCCGAGACGTCGTTCGACGACAGCAGACCCACCTGCGAGTAGATACGCAGCTTGTCGCGCGTATCGGTGATGTCGAGATTGCGCATGGTCAACTGACCGATGCGGTCGCGCGGCGAGAACGTCGACGCGACCTTCTCCATCGACAGACGCTCGGGCTGATACGTGAGGTTCGGCGACTTCGTGCTGAGGATCGAGTAGTCGTTGCCACGGCGCAGCTCGACCGTCACTTCGCCGGTGATCGCGCGCGCGACCCAGCGCTGTGCCGTTTCACGCAGCATGATCGCCTGCGGATCGAACCAGCGGCCCTGGTACAGCAGACGGCCGAGACGGCGGCCGTTTTCGCGGTACTGCTCGATCGTGTCTTCGTTATGGATGCCGGTAACGAGACGCTCGTACGCGATGTTCAGAAGCGCGAGGCCCGGAGCTTCGTAGATGCCGCGGCTCTTCGCCTCGATGATGCGGTTCTCGATCTGGTCGCTCATGCCGAGACCATGACGGCCGCCGATGCGGTTCGCTTCGAGCAGCAGCTCGACCGCGTTCGGGAACGTCTTGCCGTTCAGCGCGACCGGCTGGCCTTCCTCGAAGCGCACCGTCACTTCTTCCTTCGCGACCTGCACGTCGTCGCGCCAGAATGCGACGCCCATGATCGGGTTGACGATCTTGATGCCCGATTCGAGGCTTTCGAGGTCTTTCGCTTCGTGGGTCGCGCCGAGCAGGTTCGAGTCGGTCGAATACGCCTTCTCCGCCGACATCTTGTAGTCGAAGCCCGACTGGCGCATGAACTCGGACATTTCCGCGCGGCCGCCGAGTTCGTCGATAAACAGCTGGTCGAGCCAGGGCTTGTAGATTTTCAGGTCCGGGTTGACGAGCAGACCGTAGCGGTAGAAACGCTCGATGTCGTTGCCCTTGTACGTGCTGCCGTCGCCCCAGATGTTGACGCCGTCTTCCTTCATCGCGGCGACGAGCATCGTGCCCGTCACGGCGCGGCCGATCGGCGTCGTGTTGAAGTAGGTGACGCCCGCCGTCGAGATATGGAACGCGCCGCATTGCAGCGCCGCGATGCCTTCCGCGACCAGTTGCGCGCGGCAGTCGATCAGGCGCGCGCCTTCGGCGCCGTATTGCGTGGCGCGACGCGGGATCGAATCGTAGTCGTCTTCGTCGGGCTGACCGAGGTTGGCCGTGTAGGCATACGGCACGGCGCCCTTCTTGCGCATCCAGTGCAGCGCGGCGCTGGTGTCGAGGCCGCCGGAAAACGCGATACCGACCTTCTGGCCGATCGGAAGACTTTCAAGGATTGTGCTCATAAGCAGTAGCGTTAAACTCGACGTACGGGGAGATTGGGGGTAACAGCTGAGTATCGGGCAAGCCTGGCGATCAGGCAAGTTCGCGGGAGTATACCGTGAACAGGCGCTCAGCCTTGGTTTTTGCCCGCCGGCGGGGGCTTGCGCGGCCCGTATCGCCGTCTGTCCGTCGCGTCGCGAGCGGCCTGCGTTGCTCGCGCTTGAAACCGCTGTGCAATCGCTTTGTAGTCGCTTGGCAGCCGCGTTCATCGTCCCTGTCCTCACCCTCTTCCACTCGACGCCGCCATGACCACGACCGCCACGCCTCTCACGACGAACGCCTCGCTCATCACCAACGTGCGTCTTGCCGACGGCGCGCGCGTCGACGTATCGATTGCCGCCGGCCGCATCGCCGCGCTCGGTCCGGGCCTCGCGCGCGAACCCGGCATGCGGATCGAGGACGGTGCGGGCGCGCTGCTGCTGCCCGGTTTCATCGAAGGCCATACGCATCTGGACAAGACCCACTGGGGCATGCGCTGGTATCGCAACGAGGTCGGCCCGAAGCTCACCGACCGTATCGAGAACGAACGGCGCTGGCGCGCGCAAAGCGGCCACGATGCGGGCGCGCAGTCGCTTGCGCTCGCGCGCGCGTTCATGCAGGCGGGCACGACGCGTTTGCGCACGCACGTCGATATCGATACCGACGCGGGTCTGCGTCATCTCGACGGCGTGCTCGCGACGCGTCAGACCCTGCGCGACGTGTTCGACCTGCAGATCGTCGCGTTTCCGCAATCGGGGCTGCTCGGCCGGCCGGGCACCGACGCGCTGCTCGATCGCGCGCTGGCCGCCGGCGCCGACGTGCTCGGCGCGCTCGACCCGGCGCTCATCGACGGCGATCCCGTGCAGTCGCTCGACCTGACGTTCGGCCTCGCGCAGCGGCATCAGAAGCCGATCGACATTCATCTGCACGAGCCGGGGGAAATCGGTGCGTTTACGCTCGGCCTGCTGCTCGATCGCGTCGCGGCGCTCGGCATGCAGGGGCAGGTGGTAGTCAGTCACGCGTTCTGTCTCGGCGCACTGCCCGAGCGCGAACGCGATGCCCTGCTCGCGCGTCTCGCGGACCTGCGCGTCGCATTGCTGACCACCGCTCCACCGTCGGTGCCGGTGCCACCGCTCAAGGCCTGCCTCGAACACGGCGTGACGCTGTTCGGCGGCAACGACGGCATCCGCGATACGTGGACGCCCTACGGTTCACCCGACATGCTGGAACGCGCGATGCTGATCGCGATGCGCTACGGCCTGCGCCGCGACGACGACCTCGCGCTCGCGTTCGATTGCGTGAGCGGCGTGGCCGCGCGTGCGTGCGGATTCGAGTCGTATGGCTTGCAAGCCGGTGCGCGCGCCGACCTCGTGCTGGTCGACGCGGACACGCTCGCGCATGCGATCGTCGCGCGGCCGGTGCGCAAGCTCGTCATGGCCAACGGCAAGGTGGTCGCGCGCGATGGCGCGCTGGTTGCTCAGTAGACGCGCAGCAGGTCCAGTTCAGCGCGGAGAAAACCTCAGGGCCGCTCGCCACGCGCGAGCCGCGCGTCGATTTCGTGCACGACCGGCAGCAGATCGGCCACGCTGTCGATCACGTAATGCGCGCCCGCCGCCTTGAGCTTGCCGATCGCGGCGTGACGGCGCGCGGCGAACTCGTCGGCGGACAGTGCCTTCACTTCCGCTTCGCTCATGCCGAACGCGTTGCCGCTCACCGCGACGCCGACCGCCCACGTGCCGCCGTTGATGCCCTCTTCGATGCCGACCTCGGTATCGTCGACCTTGATCGCCTCGCGCGCGCGCCATACGCCCAGTTGCGGCAAGGTCTTGTAGATCATGTACGGCGACGGCCGCCCTTCCGGCGTATCGCCGGTGCAGACGATGCTGTCCGGCGAGAAGCCCTGCGCGGCCGCGCCCGGCACGATTTGGTCGATGATCTCGCGCGTATAGCCGGTGGTCGTGCCGATGCGCACGCCGTCGTGACGCAATGCGCTCGCGACTTCGGCGACGCCGGGAATCACCGCGCTATAGCTGGCCGCGACCGCGATGTTCTTCGGCACGAACACGTCGTACACGGCATCGATGTCGGCCTCGCCCGGCGCGTGGTCGTAGCGCTCGGCCCAGGCTTGCGCGACGCGCGGCAGCGCCATCAGCGCCGCGATATGCGGACGCTTGGCCATGCCCATCGGGCCGCGCGCTTCGTCGATCGTGACCGGCACGCCGAACTGCGCGAAGGTTTCGACGAATGCACCCATCGGCGCGCGCGAACCGTAATCGACCACTGTGCCGGCCCAATCGAAAATCACCGCTTTAACGTGCTTCATCTTTCCCGATCCTTTGCAATCCGAATGTGTTGCGCGAGTGCCGCACAAGTGCCTGTTGCACCTGTTGTGCCTGTTTACGCGGCCTGCGCGAGTTGCTTGCGTTCTTCGAGCGCGGCGGCTGGCGGCGCCGCATGCGGCACGCCCATCGTGCGCAGCGCCTGCGCACAGGCGTCGACGACGCGGCGCATCACGGACGCGTCGACCTGGCCGATGCAGCCGATGCGGAAACTGTCCACCACCGTCAGCTTGCCCGGATAGATGATGAAGCCCTGCTGCTTCATCAGTTCGTAAAACTGGGCGAATTCGAACGACGGATGGGCCGGCGAGAAAAACGTCACGATGATCGGCGAGCGCCAGTGCGCATTGAGCAGCGGCTCGAAGCCGAGTGTCTGCATGCCGGCGACCAGCACGTCGCGATTGTTTTCGTAGCGTGCGAGCCGCGCCGGCTGTCCGCCTTCGAGCGTGTAAAGACGCAGCGCCTCGATAAATGCCGCGACCGTATGCGTGGGCGGCGTGAAGCGCCATTGGCCCGTGCGGTTCATCACGTCCCATTGATCGTGCAGGTCGAGCGCGAGCGAATGGCTGCGGCCCTTCGCTTCCTGCAACGCGCTCTTGCGCGCGATCACGAAGCCGAAGCCCGGCACGCCCTCGATGCACTTGTTCGCCGACGAGACGAACGCCTCGCAGACGATCTGCCGCACGTCGAGCGGCACCGCGCCGAAGGCGCTCATCGAGTCGATCAGCAGCTTGCGGCCCTTCTTCGCGACGGCGGCCGCGATTTCCTCGAGCGGGTTCAGGATGCCCGAACTGGTTTCGCAATGAATTGCGACGACGTGCGTGATCGACGGATCGGCGTCGAGCATGCGCTCCACCTCGATGCCGCGCGGCGGCAGATAGTCACCCTTGTCGAGCAGCGTGCAGGCGCGGCCGAGATAGCCGAGCGTTGTCGCCGCGCGCTTGCCGTAGGCGCCGTTCGCGAGCACGAGCGCGTGGCCGTCGCGCGGGATCAGGCTGCCGAGCATCGCTTCGACGCAGTAGCTGCCGCTGCCTTGCAGCGGCACGCAGTCGTACTCGCCGGCGGTGTCGCCGGCAATTTCGAGCAGGCTCGCGCGCAGCTGCGCGGTCATCGCGCGGAAGTCGCCGTCCCACGAGCCCCAGTCGCGCAGCATCGCCTGCCTGGTCGCGAGCGCCGTGGTCAGCGGCCCCGGCGTCAGCAGATAGGGCTCGCCACCGGCCGGCGCGGCGCAGGCGTTTTGAGCGCGGGTGGCCGAAGACGCTGCCGGCGTGCCTGCCGGTGACGCCGGTTGTGCCGACGTGGCTGCTGCCGCTGCTGAACCGCCGATCACGCTTTCCATGTCCGCCACTCCGCTAGAACTGATGTCGATAGCCGACACAGTATAGAAAGCCTGTCCATCGGTAAAATCGATATAATTGATAGAGGTATCGCTAAAACTTATTCGATAGCGAGGCACACGTGCAATATGCGCAATTACGGGCGTTTCATGCGGTCGCGGAACACGGCGGGTTTTCGAAGGCGGCGCAGGCGCTGTCGCTGACGCAGCCGGCCGTGTCGGATCACGTGCGGCGGCTCGAACAGGATTACGGCGTCAAGCTGTTCGAGCGCGGGCCGCGCGGCGTCGCCACGACGGAACTCGGCTTGCGGCTTTTCAGCGTAACGCGGCAGATGCTCAGCTGCGAGCGCGACGCGCGGCAATTGCTCGAATCGGCGGGCGGGCTCGAATCGGGCTCGCTGTCGCTCGTCGCCGACGCGCCCGATCTCGCGGTCGCGCTGATCGGCGCGTTTCGCAAGCAGCACCCGGGCATCGTCGTGACGCTGTCGGTCGCCAATGCGGCCGAGTGCATGCAGCGCGTGCTGTCGAGCGCGGTCGACGCGGCGATCACCGCTGCGCCGCAGGTGCATAGCCGGCTCGAAGCACGCGTGTTGCGGCGCGACCCGCTCGTTGCGATGGTGCCGGCCGGCTACGCGGTCGCAAAAAAGCGCCGGCTCAGCTACGCGGAACTCGTCAGGCAGCCGATGATTTTCCGCGAGCCGCAATCGGTCACGCAGCAACTGCTCGAAATCGAACTCGTGCGCGAGTCGTTGCAGGTCGAGCCGGTGCTTTACGTCGACGGGCGCGAGGCGCTGGAAGAAGCGGTCGCGCAAGGCATGGGCGTCGGCGTGATCGCGCGCGCGGAATTCAAGGAGTCGCGGCGCATCCGGATGGTGCCGCTACAGGATTGCCAGGTGCAGATGACCGAATCGCTGACGCGGCTCGCCGAACGGCCGGGCTCGAATCTGCTCGATGCGTTGTTTGCGGTGGAGTTGGCGGGGGTGGTCGAGGGGGAGCCGGAGTCGGTTAAGGCCGATTCCACGCTGGTGCCGCATAGTTCGTAAAATTTCTGTGCACTGGAAAGACGGACAGCAAAAAGCCGACCCGCGAGAGTCGGCTTTTCGTTGATAGGCATGCGAATGGTGAACTACCGATACTCGTCAATCTCAAGTGTCTCGAACTCGACAGCCAACTCCGCGCCGGCCGTTGCAAGGATTATCGCGACCTGGCGCCCCGGCGTGTCAGAAAAGCGCTCGCTTTTCGAAAGCATGGCAAGTGCGAGGTCGTAATTCGTATCCCCCGGCTTGAGAAGCTTTAACTCGAAGACAATGTTATTGGATACGCTGAAATGTTCAACGGTGCAGCGACTGGTTCCGCTAAAAGTGGCGGTTGCCCGCTTCCCGTCATCTTCCAGCAGGACAATGAGTTTATGCCTGTCGCGAACGGCAAGAGCACTGATATTCCAGTCGTGGAAGTAGTTGAATTGAGTTAACTTGTCCATCAAACAATCACTTTTCAAGGCAGCCGGGAATACTCATTGAACGACAAACAGAAAACGCGCTAAGGCGCGGGCGTGACCGAAATGAACTGCTTCAACTCCGGCTTGTATTCAGCCAGCAGGCTCAGAATGGCCGCACCGAAACGACGTGCGAATTCGTCGTCAATGTTGAAATCGAACTCTTCCAGCAGCACGGGAATATCCAGTTTCCCCTCACACAGGGGACGTACCTCAGCCTCGGCGACAGCATTGCACACCAGCATTTTTTGCTCGGTATCGTAATGAACGACAATCGAACTGGGGGTTCTTTGCTTGCTCATATTGGTCTCGTGTATCCCATGCAAGTGTTGGCATGGCTTGACGCACATTCAACGTAACCGCTACTGCCTCGTACAACACTTGTTAGGGCAGTCAGGCTCAAACGAGATTTCAACGCGCCGACCGTTTTCGACATCGTTCTTCGAATAGACTCGTGAACTTGCCTTTACCGTTCCACGCAAGAAGCCAAATTGATCGAGCACGGCTCTACCCGCTATCAGGCGCGCTTGGGCCAATTGCGCTGGATTCCGTTCGCGTTCCTCAGCATGCCCGCTCACCCACGTTATTTCTTTGGTTTTGTGATTCGCGTAGGTAATCTTTTGATTGGCTACCCAGTTGACTAGTCGTAAAACCTCGTCGGCGGGAATAATCGCGCTATCTGGCGGGAAATAGATATCGAAATTCTCGCCAGGCATACATGCGAAAACGGATCCCGATATCAGCATCGAAAGAATGGCATAGAGCTTATGCATTGTAGGTGACATATCCGGCGATGCTGTCAGCGTTATCGATTGCTCTTTTAAAGTCATTCCGGCAAAACATGAGGACTCCGCTGCACAGCAGCTTTCGGGCGAAACGCTGATCGTAGCAGTTCATAGGCACCCAGCGGTACATCTACAACGAGCCTTGACAACTTTTAACTTCGCATAGGAATGCGATTGGTTTTTGATCTGTGCCAAGGCGAATTTGATATATCGCAAACACGCAAAGCAAACGACAAACCCAACGACAAACGGCGCGGCCTTCCCCACTTCAGGCCACGCCGCTCGCAACGAGCGTTACATCCAATCAAACCAACGCCAAATCAATACCCCCCACCTCACCGCAGCCCGCCACTCGCGATCAACGCTTCTCCCGTCAACCAGCGCGAATCGTCCGAGGCGAGGAACGTCACGACATCGGCGATATCGTCGGGCCGGCCGATGCGTCCGAGCGGCGTTGCGCTGAGCGTCCACGTTTCGAGGTCGGAGCCGATCACGCCGGCGCTATGCGCGCCCTCGGTCTCGACCATGCCCGGATTAACCGCGTTGACGCGAATCCTGCGCGGGCCGAGTTCCTTCGCGAGCACGCCCGTGATGCCGTCGACCGCGCTCTTGGTCGCCGTATAGACCGCGCTGCCCGACGGCGTGATGCGGCTCACGATCGAGCCCACGTTGACGATGCTCGCGCCCTCGCCGAGATGCTTGACGGCCGCCTGGGTCACGAGCAGCAGACCGAGCACGTTGATATTGAAGTGGCGATGAAAATGCTCCTCAGTGATCGCTTCGATCGGCGCGAATTCGTAGACGCCCGAGTTGTTGACGAGGATATCGAGCTGGCCATACGTCTCGACGGCCGCATCGACGATGCCCTGCGCGTCCGCGGCCTTCGACACGTCGCCGCCGACGGCGACCGCCTTGCCGCCCCCTTCGGCGATGTCGGCGACCACCTTGTCGGCGCCCGCGCGGCTCGACGCGTAGTTCACCACCACCGACGCGCCCTGCGCCGCCAATGCCTTCGCAATCGCCGCACCGATGCCTTTCGATGCGCCCGTCACAACCGCTACCTTGCCAGTGAGCTTGCTCATGATGTGTCCTCTGAAGGGTTCGCGCCGGCGTGCCGCTGCGGGAAACCGCAGGGTCCACGCCGATGAAGCTGCAAATGCAGTGGCGCTGTCATTGAACACAATGTAGGTAGCGCGGCGAGCCGGATAAAGCGAATCGAGCCGAACAGATACGCCGGTTGCGGCGAACAATCGACCAGGCGACCAGCCGGCTTGCGCCGGATCGCGTCATTTACACGGGCCTTACGGCCATTGTTTTCCGCTTTGCGCGTCCAGCCGATGCTTCTATAATCGTCCCATCTGTAAATCATCGTTTCACATATAAAACAAAAGACGCTTATCCCTTCGAGCCGCCATTCGGCGAATCCCATCGAATCCATCGCGCTCGCCGTCTTCTGAACGAGAACCTGTCATGTCTGCCTTGCGCCCCACCCGTGTGCGTTACTGGATGCTGTTGCTGGTGTTCGTCGGCACCGTCGTCAACTATCTCGACCGCGCGAATCTCGCCGTCGCCGCGCCGCTGATGAAAAACGAGTTCGGGCTCGGCCCGGTCGAACTGGGCTTTATCTTCTCCGCGTATTCGTGGACCTACGTGATCGCGAACATTCCGGGCGGCTGGGTCGTCGACCGTTTCGGCTCGCGCGTGATGTATGCGTGCGCGATCTTCATCTGGTCCGCATTCACGTTCGCACAGGGTTTCGCGGGACGTTTCGCGACGTTGTTCGGTTTGCGCCTCGGCGTGGGCGTCGCCGAAGCGCCGACCTTTCCGGTCAACAATCGCGTCGTCTCGATCTGGTTCGCGCAGCACGAGCGCGGCTTCGCGACGAGTGTCTATCTGGTCGGGCAGTACGTCGGCATGGCGGCGCTCACGCCGCTGCTGTTCTGGATCGCGCATCGCTTCGGATGGCGCGAGATTTTTCTGTTCACGGGCGCGCTCGGCATCGTCTGGGCCGCGGTCTGGTACGCGATGTATCGGGACCCGGAGCACAGCCGGTGCGTCAATGCGGCCGAGCTCGACTATCTGCGCGAAGGCGGCGCGCTGATCGACCGTCAGACCGGCACGCGGCAACATCACGCGTTTCCGTGGCGCAAGCTCGGTGTGCTGTTTCGCAACCGGCAGATCATCGCGATCTGCGCGGGCAAGTTCGCTTCGCTGTCGTCGCTGTATTTCTTCCTGACGTGGTTCCCGACCTATCTGATCTCCGAGCGCCACATGACGATCCTGAAGGCCGGCAGCGCGAGCGCGGTGCCGTTCGTCGCGGCGTCGGTCGGCGTGGTCGCGGGCGGGCTGTTATCGGACTGGCTGCTGCGGCGCGGCGCCTCGGTCGCGACCGCGCGCAAGACGCCGATCATGACGGGCCTGCTGCTCGTGCCGACGATGACGCTCGCGGTACTGACCGACACCAACTGGATCGTGATCGCGATCATGTCGTTCGCGTTCTTCGCGCAGGGTGTCGCGTCGGCCTCGTGGTCGCTCGTCGCCGACATCGCGCCCGAAGGCATGGTCGGCATCACGGGCGGCGCGGTCAATTTCGCGGGCAACCTGTCGGGCATCGTGACGCCGATCGCGATCGGCTTCATCGTGCGCGCGACCGGTTCGTTCGGCTGGGCGCTCGGGCTCATCAGCCTGTTCGCGATCATTGCCGTGCTGTGCTACACGTTCCTGCTCGGCGAGGTGAAGCGGATCGAGATTGGAGATGAGCGGCGCAATGCAACTGACAATGCGGGGCCGCGTGACGCCGCGCGGGATTCGGCTGATGAAACGCGTGTGTGAGGCGAGTCCACGGTGGTGAGTCAACGCGGGTGAAGTGAAGCCGGTTGAAATTGCCAGGGTATGCCAACGAGTGCCGATGCGTGCCGATACGCAACATGCGCAACGTGCACATCATGCGCACCGGCGCTCGGCAAGCCACACCGCCGCTCACCGCCTGCGCATGAGCGCAATCTGCACGGCCACGCTCGCGAGCACCGCGAGCGCGCCGAGCGTATCCAGAATAACGGGCCACACGATCTCCCTCCTTCGATATCCACTGCGCTCCTGTCTTGTCAAACGAACGCGCGCGCGGTCAATTGAACGCCGAGGCCGAGCAGACAGACGAAGAACCAGCGCCGGAAACTCGCCGCGCCGATGCGTCCGCGCACGCGCTGGCCGAGCCACATGCCGACGAGCGCCGGCAGCACGGCGGCAAGCGAGTTGCCCAGATCGTCGAGCGCGAATGCATGCGCGCCGGCGAGTCCGATCGCGAGTGCGAGCGTCGACACCGTGAACGACAGTCCGAGCGCCTGCACGAGGTCCTCTTTTTTCAGGTCGAGCCCCTGCAGATAGGGGACGGCCGGCACGACGAACACGCCGGTTCCACCGGTCAGCACACCGGTCGCCACGCCGATCACGGGCGAGAGCCAGCGCTCGTGGCGCGCCGGCACCGGAAAGCGCCACGCGAGCAGGCCGGCCGCCGCATAGAGCATCAAGGCGGCGCCGAGTCCCGCGACCGCCCATGCGCCGCCTCCGCCCGCGATGAACGGCGCGGCCACGAGCGTGCCGACGACGATGCCGGCCATCATCGGCCAGAGGCGCTGCGCGAGCGCGCGCACGCTCGCTCCCGCGAACAGTTGCCACATGTTCGTGACGAACGACGGCAACAGCAGCAGCGCGGCCGCCTGCGCCGGCAGCATCAGCGTGCCGAGCACGCCCATCGCGACCGTCGGCAGCCCCATGCCCGTTACGCCCTTGACGAAGCCGGCCACGACGAAGGTGACGGCCACGGTGCCGACACGCGCGACGACAGGCAGGGCAAGCAGCGGCGCAAACGAAGAGGCCATCGGCGGAATTCCGTTGAAGAAGCGATGCTGGCGATTTTCAAGCGCCGCAACGCGCTCCACAATGCGTAAGATACGTAGCGTGGCTTAGTCTGGGGCTAAGGCAGAAGCTCAAGCTGAAACGCTGAAGCTTTAGCGATGCCGTGCTGAAGCCAGCGCCCCGGATCGAACCACCCCAACACTTCGAGCTTCACCCACCCTCTCTCGCGGCTTGCCCCGCCCTCTCGCCCATGCGCTTCGACCTCATCGATCTGCGGCTCTTTCTGCACATTCTCGATACCGGCAGCATCACGCACGGCGCCGCGCGCACGCATATGTCGCTGCCGTCGGCGAGCGCTCGGCTGCGCGGCATGGAAGAAACGCTCGGCATGCCGCTGCTCGAACGCGGCCGCCGTGGCGTCGAGTCGACACCGACCGGCGACACGCTCGCGCATCATGCGCGGCTCGTGCTCGGCCAGATCGACAGAATGCAGGGCGAGCTCGGCGAGCATCAGCAAGGACGCAAGGCATGCATCCGGCTGTGGACCAATACCGCGGCGATCACCGAGTTTCTGCCGTCCGCGATCGGGGTTTTTCTGCGCGAGCATCCGAACGTGCAGGTCGATCTGAAGGAGCGCCAGAGCAGCGAGACGGTCAAGGCGGTGCTGAGCGGCACGGCGGAGATCGGCATCGTCTCCGATGCGGTCGAGCACGGGGCCTTGCAAACGCTGCCGTTCGCGGTCGACACACTCGTGCTCGTCACGAGCCGCGACGATGCGCTGGCCGCGCGCCGGCGCGTCGCGCTCGCGGAAGTGACGGAGCGTGAGTTCATCGGCCTGAGCGCGGACAGCGCGCTGCAAACCTATCTCGGCGAACGCGCGTTGCTGGCCGGCCAGGCGCTCGCGTTCCGCGCGAACGTGCGCACTTTCGACGGCGTTTGCCGCATGGTCGAACAGGGCGCGGGCATCGGCATCGTGCCGGCCACGGCCGCGAAGCGCTATCGTGGCACACCGGGTATTCGCACAATCGAACTGAGCGATCCGTGGGCCACGCGCCGTTTGCTGATCTGCATGCGCGACCTGAATACGATGCCGCGCGCGGAAAAAGCCTTGGTCCGGCATCTGGCGGGCATCTAGCGAACCTGCTTCGCATCGCTTCAGACGATGCGCGGCCGCGCTCGCGATTTCACGGCTATTGCTATCATTCGTTGCCGTCCCGGACCGCTGCACCGGGAGCACGGGCGGGCATGCTCAAGCGTGCTCGGGCACCAGCAGGCGTAAGCAGGCACAAGCAGGCACGCCCAGACAGACAAAAAGGAAACACACCCGGCATGCCGTCCGGCACGCACGAGAGGTATGCATGGAATTTCGCCAGCTTCGCTACTTCATCGCGGTCGCAGAGGAAATGAACATCACGCGGGCGGCCAACCGTCTGCATATGACGCAGCCGCCGCTCTCGCGGCAGATCCAGCAGATCGAGGAAAGCGTGGGCCTGCCGCTCTTCGAGCGCGGCTCGCGGCCCTTGCGGCTCACCGAGGCCGGGCGCATTTTCTACACCCAGGCGAAACGGCTCGTCGACGAAGCCGACGAACTCGCGCCGCTCACGCGCCGGCTCGCGCAACTGGCCGAGCGCATCGTGATCGGCTTCGTGCCGTCGACGCTCTATGGCGCCCTGCCCGCCGTGATCCGCGCGTTTCGCGAGGCCGCGCCGAATATCGAGCTCTCGCTGATCGAAATGTTCACGATCGAGCAACTGGCCGCGCTCAAGGGCGGCCGTATCGACGTGGGCTTCGGCCGTCTGCGTTTCGACGACGAACAGCTCGCGCGCGAAGTGCTCGTCGAGGAACGTATGATCGCCGCACTGCCGCAAGACCATCCGCTCGCGCGGCAAAAGAAGCCGTTAACGCTCGCGGCGCTGGCTCAGGAAACGCTGATCGTCTATCCGAGCACGCCGCGGCCGAGCTATGCCGACCAGCAGCTTTCGGCGATGCACGATCAGGCGCTCGAACCGAAGGCGATTCATGAAGTGCGCGAATTGCAGACCGCGCTCGGTCTCGTCGCGGCGCAGGTGGGCGTGTGCCTCGTGCCGGAGAGCGTCGAGGGTCTGCGCGCGCATGGCGTCGCGTACCGGCAGATTCCGTCGGCCAATGCCGCGTCGCCGATCATCATGAGCCGCCGTCTGCAGGACGAATCGCCCGCGACGACGCTCATGTGCTCGCTCGCGCGGCAGTTGTTCAAGCGGAGCTAAGGGTCAACTGAGGGGCAACCGGGGGCCGCGGTGTGGAAAGCGCGGCGCGTCAATCCGTGCCGTACTTCGGCGAACGCGGCCCATACAGCAGCCCGTTCGGCGGCCCTGCCGACAGCAGACGCGCGCTCGTCAGGCCCGCCACCTCGTGGCCTTCGTCCATCAGCGAATGCGCGACCTGCCTGACCGCCGCCTGCACGAGCATTCCGACGAGCCCGCCGCCCAGGCTGACGTTCATGCCGACCTCTTTGCCGGTTGCGCTGCCGAGGCCTTGCCAGAGCACGTCGCCGGTTTTCAGATCGACGAGTTTCGCCGACGCGGCGACGACCGTCGTGCTGTCGATGATCTGGTAGACCGAGCCGTATTGCGTGATCTTCGAATACAGCACGGCGTCCGCGCCGAAGATGTCGCGCAGCTTCGCGGGCGCGACCTGCTCGATGTCATTTGTCGTCGTAAGGCCGTTCTGTTTGAAGGTCTCGTCCATCAGCGCGACCGGAATCACGTAGTAGCCGGCTTCCGCGAGCGGCAACGTCATTTGCGACAACACGCTCGACGACGCCTTCACGTCCGCCGTCTCATTCACGGGCGGCAACACGAGAATCGCGCGCGGCTGCGCTTTCTTGAACGCGGTGTAATCCGCATGATGCGGCTGGCTCGCGCACGCGGCCAGCAGGCCGAGGATCGACAGCGCCGACACGAGCTTCAGTGAAATCAGTTTCAGCATGGCGTAGCTCTTATTGTGGTTTGGACTTCTTCAACAGAAAGTCCATGTACGTCGACGATTCGGGGAACAGCTGCTCCTCGGCCACGAATTCCTGCTGCGCGTCCTGGTCCTTGCCGACGCTCGCGTACAGCATGCCCAGATGCGCATGGAAACCGGGCGGCGGCGTCTTGCCCTGGGCGCGGATCGTCTGCTGCGCTTTTTCGAGCGCGTCGATCTGCTGCTGCGGGCTCGACTGTCCCTTGAAATATTCGTAGACCTGCGGCTGATAAGCGTCCCATTGGTACAGCGGCGCGGGCCGTTGCGCCGCGCATCCGCCAAGCAGTGTCGCGGCGACGAGCGGCAACCATGCGCCTTTCGTCATGAAGGTGGTTTTCATTGGATCGATGAGGTGAGTCGAAAAAAGAGTGGGCAGCGCGATGCGGAACGTGGGGAGAAATTCGGTATGAAGTGTGATTTCAAGCGTGATTTCAAGCGCGACTTCAAACGTAATTTCAAACAGGATTTCAAGCGCGACTTCGGACGTGAAGCGAATCGCGCGCCGCACCGCATTGCGCTATTTGTGAGGTGTTCCGTTCTGGCGTGCGCTTATCTGGCGGCGTTCAACGCGCCGGCATCGACCTGTTCGACGAGATGATTGACCGCTTCCTGAATCGCCAGATCGAGCACCTTGCCGTTCAGCGTCGAGTCGTAACCGGCGGTGCCGCCGAAGCCGATGATCTCGCGGTTCGACAGGCTGAATTCTCCCGCGCCCTGGCTCGACAGCACGACTTCGGACGTCGTCGTGTCGACGATATTGAGGTTGACCTTCGCGTAGGCGATCTGATTTTTGCCGCGGCCGAGAATGCCGAACAGTTGCTGATCGCCGACTTCCTTGCGGCCGAACTCGGTCACGTCGCCGGTCACGACGAAACGCGCGCCCTTCAGGTTCTGCGCTTTCTTCATGAACGCGGCTTCCTGCCTGATCTCGTCGAGATTGTCGCGATCGAGCACGTTGAAGCGATGCGTCTGTTGCAGACGCGTAATCAGGATTGTTTTCGCCTGGCTGCCGAGACGGTCGATACCGTCCGAGAAAATGCCGCGCATATAGCTCGAACGATTATCGAATTTGCCGAGCGAGACTTCGACCGGCTTGCCGGCATAAGGCGTTTGCGCACTGGAGACCACCGGCACCGGCAAGGTTTGCGACGATTCGGTTGCACAACCGCCCAAGGCGCCGGCGATGGAAAACAGCGCCAGCACGCCGAACTTCATAGACGTTTTCAAAGGATGGACCCCGATGGAAAGACCAGATAAACAGCTTCGCGAAGCGTCCGTTTCTTTTGCAGCGGACGTCGCCTGATCTGAATGATGAGCAATGGATCGCTTCGCAGCGGTGCTGCATGACGACGCGAACGGCAAGCGTTCGCGCGATGCCTGTCGCGCCGCCCAGCGGATCGCCACCTTATCGTGGCCGGCTGGCGCGAACTGTCACGCTTTGCAAAATACGTCGTACGTGTACAACGATTTCAGGAAATAAGCCTTGTCTGATTGATTCGAACTACTGCAAATCGGCTCGGCTTTTTATATGGTGACTCGGCGTTGGGATAGATGTTCTGGAACAGGCGAAATATGAGCCGCGCCATCGATGCTTTTAAAAACCCGATGACGCGGCCTGGCTTTTTAACCGGTTTTTCTACTGTTTTTTTCCGGCGTCCTATCTCAGTCTTATTTCACCTCATTGCCCCGACTTCATTTACTTCACATCGAACCCATAATCGCCATGCGTGCGATGTCCATCCGATGCGACGGCCACCCAATGCACGGTGTAGTGTCCCGCGGCGAGCATCGGCAACGGCACCGTCATCACGGCGGCCTGCTGCGCATCGACCGCGGATTTCTGCGCGTTGACCTGCTTGCCGCTCGCATCGGTGACGGTCAGCGAGCTGAACGCCGGTTCGAGCGGCCCGTCGAACGTGATCCGCACTTGCGCAGGCGAGGCGATCGTCGCGCCCGCGCCCGGCTCCTGCTTCTGCGGAAACACATGCGCGAATGCGGCGCTCGCGAGCGTGGCGCCGGCGAGCAATACGGCCGCGCGCAATGCGCGAGTCTTCAGGTTCTGTTTCATCATCGTTCTCCAGCGTTACTGAAAGAGTGGTTTGCCGAGCGTGGCGGGCGCGATATCGTCGAAGAACAGGTGCGCCTGCACCAGAATGCCGACGTGCGAGCCGCTTGCCCGGTTGAGCGGAATCTGCGCTTCGATACCGAATTGCCCGTAGCGATTCATCCAGATGAAGCCCGGATTGACCGTGCCGGTCGTTTGTCCCTGGCTGCGCGACAGCGGAATTTCCACGAGCGGAATCAGGTTCGCGAACGGCTGCGGCAGACCGGTGTCGTGGACGTGCTGCTGCAGATACGGCAGGCTGTACTGCACCGTGAAGCCATAGTCGAACGCGTTCGGCTGACCCGCGCCGGTGGTCAGCGCGGAGCCCGCCTCGGCCGTTACCGCGACGGGCCGCAGATAGGCGAGCGAGTCCGGCAGATCGCCCATGCCCTTGCCGACGTAGACGGTCGGCGAGATCGTCGAGAAGTTGTCGGCAATCGCGCGACTGCCGGTGCCGCCGAGTTCGGCGTTCACGCCGATCGAGGTCATCAGTTCGTGCGGCTCGTTCACGTACAGCAGGTACTTGAGGCCGACGCCGAAGTTGTCGAAGCCGCGCGCGCCCGGGTTGTTCTGCATGACGTAGCCGCCGTCGACCGAGACCGCGAGGCGCGGCGTAATCAGCTTGTCGTATTCGAAGCTGAACGTGTTGACGCTCTGGTCGCCGTTGTCGCCCGGTACGCGTTGATGGCCGTACTCGAAGTCGGCTTCGTCGCCGACGCCGGGGTCGTCGACGGCAAGCGTCGAGGGAAAGACGCGGTCGCCCGCGATTGCATGGGCATGGGCGAGCGACGGCGCGCCCAGCGCGATCAAGGCCGTGAGCAAGGCCGCCGGCATGGCAAGCGAGGCCGCGCCGACGGTTGCGTTGCAGGCCGCATTGAAGGCCGCGCCCGGCAGCCTGGCCGCGAAAGCGGCGACCGATGTGGTAACCGATACGGTAGCTGATGCGGCCGAAGCGCCGCACCGCGCCGGCGCGGCGGCCAACGCGAAAGCGGTGCGCGGCGCAGAGCCGCCGCGCGTTGCTGGAGTGTGCATGTGTGATCCTGTCTGTTCAGTTGCGACGGGCCGGCGCACGTCGGCGTATGAGCGTGCGCGAGCGGACGCGCGCGGCTGGGCGCGGCGCGTCGTCGAAAATGCGAGTCAGGAAGCGAACGGCGGGGCGCGAGGTTGCGCGAAGGCGAGCGGCTCGGCACGGCGTACGCTGTCGAAGCGAACCGCGACCTGCTGCCGATGCGTAGGGATCGCGACGGCGAACAGCGTCTCGACGCCCGGCATCACGGGCAGATGCGCGAGCAGACTGCAATAGCCGCAGGCGTCGCCATCCGACATCCACGCGTGCTTGCCGGGCGCATCGCCGGGCGCGCCGTCGTGCATCGGCATCGACATCCGCATGGCCGGCATCGATGCCCTAGCGCCGATCGCGTCGGCCTCCATGCCGTCCATCGACGCCCGGCAATGCGCGCCGGACAGCGCGGCAGCGGCGTCGCGGGCCGCGAGCGTATGCGAGATCGTCGGCGCGAGCGTCGTCATCAGGATCGCGAGCAATCCAAGCCAACTGCCGATCTTCCGGTGCAAACGGGTCAACATGCGGGGTAACGGGTGCGCGGCGCCAGGCGACGAAGTGACGGTCCTCGATCGATAGACCGCGAGATGCGCGAAATTATGCCATGCAAGCCCCGCGGCTCGTCCGCGCGCCGGCCTCGTCGCCTAAGCGCCACCGACGCGCCCGGGCGCGGTCAATAGAGCAAACTGCCGACGGCAAACCCGCCGCGCACAGGCGACAATGCCTGATCCCGGCTTCCGGCACGGAGTGTTCATGAAAGCGCAGCGCCCGCGTCCCTTGCCTCTGCCTCGCGAATCCACGCGTGCCGAATGGCGCCACCACGTGATGCCCTACTTCCTGACGGCGCTCGCGATCACGCTGGTGGTCGTGCTGATCGTCTGGATCGCGAACCCGGCGCCGCCGCGCACGATCACGATCAGCGCCGGCCCGCGCGACAGCTCGTTCATCGTCACCGCGAACCAGTACCGCAAGATCCTCGCGCGCAACGGCATCCACCTGAACGTGCTCGAATCGGAAGGCTCCGTGCAGAACCTGCAACGGCTGCTCGATCCAAAACAGCACGTCGATCTCGCGTTCGTGCAGGGCGGCGTCGCCGAGGGCGTCGATACGTCGTCGCTGGTGTCGCTCGGCAGCCTGTTCTATGTCCCGGTCGTCGTGTTCTATCGCGGCACGGGTTTGACGCAGCTCTCGCAGCTCGAAGGCAAAAAGATCGCGGTGGGCCGCGAGGGCAGCGGCACGCGGCTGCTCGCGCTGCAACTGCTCGCGGCCAACGGCATCGAACCCGGCGGCACGACCACGCTGGTGCCGAGCGACGGCCTGCAGGCCGCCACGCAACTGGTCGCGGGCAAGGTCGACGCGGCGATCCTCAGCGGCGATTCCGCGACGCGCGGGCTGATGCTGCGCCTGCTCAAGGTGCCCGGCATTTCGGTGATGAATTTCGACGAAGCGGCCGCCTATACGCGCCTCTTCCCGTTTCTCGACCAGATCGAATTGCCGCCCGGCGTGCTCGATCTGAAGCGGCGCATTCCGCCCGAGACCGTATATCTGGTCAGCCCGACCGTCGAACTCGTCGCGCGCAGCACGCTGCATCCGGCGATCTCCGATCTGCTTATCGAGGCGGCGCAGGAAGTGCATGGCCAGGCGGGGCTCCTGCAGCACGCGGGGCAGTTTCCGAATCCGGTCGCGCACGAGTATCAGATCAGCGACGACGCACTGCGCTACTACCGGACCGGCAAGGGCTTCCTGTACCGCACGCTGCCGTTCTGGATCGCCAGCATCGGCGACCGCACGCTCGTGCTGCTGCTACCGGTCGCGGTGCTGCTCCTGCCCGCGATGCGGGTGGTTCCGGCGCTCTACCGCTGGCGCGTGCGCTCGCGCATCTATCGCTACTACGGGGTGCTGATCGCGATCGAACGGCATGCGCTCGCCGGGGCCACCGAAGAAGAGCGCGCCCATCTTCTCGCGCGCCTCGATCAGATCGAGGCGGCGCTGAACCGCCTGCGCATGCCGCTGGCGTACGCGGATGCGTTTTACGTACTGCGCGAACATGTGGGCTTCGTGCGCAGCCGGTTGTCGGCGGCGCGGCCCGTGATGGAGGCCTGAGGGGGCCTTTTAAGTCTGAAAGTGCCGGGGGCAGTGCGTCGAAGCGGTGCCCTGACATGGGCACCTTGCCGTTCATGCGTGAAGCGGTGCCCTGCAACGGGCCCCTCGCGGTTTATGCCTCCGAGGGCGGTACCGCCGGGGTATCGGCTTGCGTGCTTGCCGGCGCGGCTTGCTCACCGCCGGCTTGCGCGGCAGGCTGCGAACCGGCTTGCAGGCTGGTTTGATCGGCCTCGGCCGCCGCTACGGCATGGGCCTCGACCGGCGCGCTCGCCGGTTCGGCCACGGCGTCGCCGTTTGCAGCCGCCGCCGCTGCTTCGGCCTGCGGCTTGCCGGCCGCCGCATCCTGCGTGCCCGCGGCGGCATTCGCGGTTGCCGCCGCTTTCTGCGCACCCTTGGCCGCGCGATGCGCGAGCAGACGCTGCGCGCCCGCGGCTTCCTGCGCCGTGACCTTGCCGGCCTCGGTGCCCGTCAGATCGACGCGCGCGGCGCCTTCCACGAGGCTCTTCCAGTAGCGGCCGCCACGGCACCACGTCTTGATCGCGTCGCGCAGTTCGGCTTCGGTCAGCGACAGGTCTTTCGCATGCACCACGAGGTCTTCGAAAATGCCGATTTTCAGCGGCAACTTCGGCGCCGGGTTCTTCGGGAATGCCACGGGGAAGCGTTTTTGCAGACGCCCGATCGAGCGGACCACCGGGTCCACCGGTTTCGCATCCGCCACCGGCCTCGTCTGGGCCGCGCCGCGCGATTGCGGCTGGGCTTGCGGCGGGCGCGCGGGCCGCGCGCCCGGCTTCGCATCCGGACGGGAACCGGGCTTGGCGCCCGGCTTCGAACCGGACCGCGCATCCGGCTTGGCGGCGGACTTCGAAGCGGGCCGCGCAGCCGATTTGCGATCGGGCTTGCCGCCCGACTCGGCGGCCGCACGTGCCGCCGCCAGTTGCTTCTTCAGTTCAGCGAGTTGTTCGAAACCCATAATGCACAACCAATCCGTCGATCTGTAAAAACGCGATTGTAGCAGCGTGCGCAAACGCCCTCGTGACAACCCTCAGCGGCATATGGATGGGCGCATGAGTGGGCGCACCGTCAGCTCGCGGCGGGCAGCGGCGCTTCGGCATCGTGCGCGCGCAGACCCGACACCGCGACGCTCAAACCGGGCCGCCCGGAATTGTTGCGCAGCGACAGCGACAGCCGGTGGCGACCGGCGATCCGCGAGACGATCGCGAGCCCGAGCCCGCTGCCCTCGCCCTTCGATTCCGTACCGCGATAGAAGCGGTCGAACACGCGTTCGAGTTCCGCCTCGGGAATGCCCGAGCCGCTATCGACCACTTCGCAGCCGACCTGCTCGCCGGCGCGCCGGAGAATCACGTCGACGCGTCCGCCGGCCGGCGTATGGCGGATCGCGTTATTGACCAGGTTGCCGAGCAGCACACTCATGCCGTGCGGCTCGGCGAGCACCGTATACGCGTCGTTCGGCGTGCGTGCGCCTTCGCATTCGAGCCCGAGATCGATCTCGTGCAGCTCCGCGAGCAGCGAAAAGTCGCTGACCGCCTGCTCGCCGATGCGCCGCAGGCTGACCGGCACCATCGACGCGACCGGCTGCGCGTCTTCGTGCGCGAGCGTCAACAGTTGCTGCACGAGGTGAATGATGCGGTTCACGCGCTGCTCGACGCGCTCGAGCGCGTGGCCTTCGCCCTTCAAGGTGCCGTCGCGCGAGGCCGCCTGCAATTGCAGCTTCAGCGCCGCGAGCGGCGAGCGCAGTTCGTGCGCGGCGTCGGCGATGAAGGTGCGCTGCGCCTGCGACGCCGTATGCAGCCGTTGCAGCAGATCGTTGAGCGCTTCGACGAGCGGCCTGATTTCGACCGGCACGCTGCCGTCCAGACGCAACGGTTCGAGCGAATCGATCGAGCGCGTGGCGAGCGCGCGCGACAGGCCGCCGATCGGCCCGAGCCCGCGCGCCACCACCAGCAGCACCAGCACGATCGTCACCGGCAGCAGTACGCCGAGCGGCCACAGCGTGTGCAGCGCGAGCTGCAGCGCGAGATCCTCGCGTACCGAAACCGGCTGCGCGACCTGCACGTAGCGGTCGTTCTGGTCGACGCCGAAGGTGCGCCACTGGTTATCGCCGTGCCGCACGGTGTTGAAGCCCGGCGGCAGGCGTTCGAGCACCGGCGCCTGCGCGGAGTGGTAAATCAGCTGGCCGCCGCGCTCCCAGATTTCGATGACGATGCGGTCGTCGGCGAGATCGCCGAGATCGGGTTCGCGCTGCTTGCCGAGCGCGACGCCGCGCAGGTTCGACGGCAACGACAGCGCGACGGTGCGCAGCTCGTAGTCGAACAGCTCGCTCGCCTCGCCCCGCGCGGTGTGAAAGATCGCGAAGGCCGCGACGACCGAGGTCGCCGCCATGCCGAAGATAAGCCAGCCGAGCAGCCAGCGGCGAATCGACGTCATGCGCGATGTCATGCGCATCGCTTCAGGCGGTAGCCGACGCCCCGCACGGTGACGACCTGGTCCGCGCCGATCTTGCGCCGCAGGCTGTGCACATGCACTTCGATCGTGTTGCTGCCGACTTCCTCGCCCCAGCCGTAGAGCTTTTCTTCGAGTTCGGCCTTCGTGAACACGCGCGTGGGTTCCTCGATTAGCGCCTGCAGCAGCGCGAATTCGCGCGGCACGAGCGGCACCGGCTCGCCGTTCTTCGCGACTTCGTGCGCGGCGGGATCGAGCGTGAGTTCGCCGTGCGCATAGACCGGCTGCTTCTGGCCGGTGCGCCGCCGCAGCAGCGCGCGGATGCGCGCGGCCAGTTCGTCGAGATCGAACGGCTTGATGAGATAGTCGTCGGCGCCGGCGTCGAGACCGCGAATGCGTTCGTCGATCGCGTCGCGCGCGGTCAGGATGATGACCGGCGCGGCACCGCCATTGCGGCGATAGGCGTTGAGCACGTCGATGCCGTCTTTCTTCGGCAGGCCGAGATCGAGCAGCACGAGGTCGTACACGCCGTTATCCAGCGACAGTTCGGCCGCGCGGCCGTCCTCGGCCCAGTCGATCGCATAGCCGGCGCGGCGCATCGCGCCGAGCACCGTTTCCGCGATCATCTCGTCGTCTTCGACCAATAGCAGGCGCATGGCCTCTCCTTCGTGCGGTGTGGGCCGCGGCATTATCGAATGCAGCAGCTTAACGGTTCCTTATAGGACTCCGATGAGATCGTCGGCGTGCCGCGGCGCCTGGCGGTTGCGCCCGCAACGTCGTGCATCGAGGCACGTTAAGCATGTCTTAAGCGCCCTTTGAGCAGAATCGGCTTCCATTTCGTGGCATCCGTTCGTGATTGTTCGTGATGGCCCCGACCTCTTTCAGGAGCCGGATTTTGCCTGTTTTTCACGCTACGGCGGCGGCTTTTGCAGCGCCCGCATCGGCGCCGACAGCTTCGGCGTCCCGCCGCTGCCCTCGCCCCTTGCGCCAGCTGCGCCTGCTCGCGCCGCTGTGCGCGCTGCTGTTCGGCGGCTGCGCGATCTACCATCGCGAACCGCTCGCGCCGCAAGACACCTCGACATCGACGCGCTCGCTCGAACGCATCCGCATCGATCCGGCGACGATGCCGCTGCCCGAACTGGCCGCGCATCGCTTCGACCCCTCGGACGGGCTCGATATCGACGAAGTCGCGATGCTCGCAGTCGCCAACAATCCCGATCTCAAGCTCGCCCGCGACGATCTCGGCATCGCGCGCGCACAGGCCTATTCGGCGGGACTGCTGCCCGATCCGCAACTGAGCATATCGAGCGATTACCCGGGTGCGGCCGGCACCACGCGCGCGTTCAATTATGGCCTGAGCATCGACGTGATGGCGATCGTGCTGCGCAGCGCGAATAAACAGTCCGCCGACGCGACGCTCGCGAAGACCGATCTCGGCCTGCTGTGGCAGGAGTGGCAGGTCGTCGCGCAGGCACGGCAGTTGTTCATCAAGACGCGTTTCCAGCAGGACACGCTGCCGCTGCTGCGCGAACAGCGCGATCTCGCGCGCACGCGCTACGAGCGCATGGCCGAGGCGCGCCGCGACGGCAATCTGACCGACGACGTGCTGAGCGCCGCGCTGCTCGCCTACGGCGACGCGCGCAAGCAATACACCGACGCCGAACGCGCGGCCGCGCAAACGCATCACGACCTGAACGCGCTGCTCGGCCTCGCGCCCGACGTGCAGGTGCAATTGCAAACGCAACCAGGCGACGGCGACATCACGCCGCTCGCGGACGACACGCTCGACGCGGCGCTCGCGAGACTCGCGCAGCGCCGCCCCGATCTGATCGCGCTGCAAGCCGGCTACGAAGCCCAGGAGCAGAAATATTGCGCAGCGATTCTGAGCCAGTTCCCGAGCCTGTCGGTCGGCTTCGTGCGCGCGCGCGACACTTCGAACATCTACACGAGCGGCTTCCAGATCAACCTGAGCCTGCCGATCTTCAACCGCAACCAGGGCAACGTCGCGATCGAAAAAGCCACACGTGCGCGGCTGCGCGACGAATACCAGACGCGCCTGAACGAGGCCTACGCGGACGTCGCGCATCTGCGCGAGGACAGCGCGATTCTCGCGCGGCAGTTGCAGCAGACCGAGTCCGCGCTGCCCGACGTCGAGCACGCCGCCCGGCAGGCGGCCGCGGCCTACGCCGATCACGACCTCGCGCTCGGTGCCTACACCGATGCGCAAAGCGCCGCGCTCACGAAACGTATCGACGTCGCGACGCTGCGCGAATCGCTCGCCGAACAACGTGTCGGTTTGCAGGCGCTGCTCGGCAGCGCGATTCCCGATGCCTTCTCATCCGCCCAGACATTCATCGACACTCATGCGAAATAGCCTGTTTTCAACGTTGCGGTCGTGGCCGCGCGCCGTCGCCACCGCGGCCACGGTGGCCGTCGCGGCGCCGCTCGCCTGCGCCGTGCTGTGGTACGCCTCCGCGCCTGCGGCTCATGCAGCCGACAGCAGCACCGCCGAGCCGCAACCGTCGGTGGCCGTTCAGACCGTGCGCGTGCAGCGCGCCGAAATCGCGCAACCGGTGCGCGGCTTCGGCGTCGTTGCCACCTCCGCGTCGAGCGTCACGACGATCAACCTGCCCTACCTCGCGCGCATCGTGCAGATGCGCGTGCAGGCCGGCCAGAGCGTCAGACGCGGCACGCCGCTGTTCGTCGTGCAGGCCGACCCCGCCGCCGTGCTGGCCGCCACCCAGGCGACGAGTGCGCTGACGCTCGCACAGGGCGAGCTCGCACGCACGCAATCGCTCTACGACAAGGGGCTTGCCACGCGCTCGCAACTCGCGAGCGCGAGCAAAGCCGCCGACGACGCGCGGCAGGCGCTCGCCGCGCAGCATCAAACCGGCGTCGCGAGCGGCGACAAGACCGTGAACGCGCCGTTCGACGGCGTAGTGCTGCAACTATCCGCGGCGCAAGGCGACCAAGTGCAGGCCGGCGCGGCGATCCTGCAACTCGCGAGCGGTCGCGCCGGCGATACGCAAACCGCCCGCGCGAACCTCACGCTCGGCGTCGAACCCGCCGACGCGGGCGCGATCCATCCCGGCGACACCGTGACCTTGCGCGGCCTCTCCGCCGCGCTCGCGCAGACCACGGCCACGGGCCGCGTTGTCTTCGTCGGCGCCGCGATCGACCCGCAATCGCAACTGGTCAATATCGGCGCGGACGTGCCGCTCGCGCAGACGCCGTTCATCCCCGGCACGCGCGTCGCCGCCGATGTCGCGACGCGCGCCGGCACGCACTGGATCGTGCCGCGCGCGGCCGTGCTGAAGGATCGCCACGGCGCGTACGTGTTCCAGATCACGCCGCAACACAAGGCCCGCCGCGTCGCGGTGACGATCGTGGTCGAAAACGGCGCGAATTATGGCGTGGACGGCTCGCTCGACGCCGCGCTCGGGCTCGTCGTCAGCGGCAACTACGAGTTGACGGACGGCATGGCGGTGCGCACTGGGGGAGACGCGTCGCGATGAACTTCGGCCAATGGATGCAGACGCATCGCCGCTCGCTCCTCTTCGTGATCGCGCTGCTCGCGATCGCGGGTGCGCTCGCCGCGTTCCGTCTGCCGATCTCGCTGTTTCCGAACGTCTCGTTTCCGCGCGCGGTCGTCTCGCTCGATGCGGGCGACCGCCCCGCCGAGCAGATGGCGACGCTCGTCACGATGCCGGTCGAGGAAGCGCTGCGGCGCGTGCCGAACGTGCGCGACGTCGATTCGACGACGAGCCGCGGCGCCGCGGAAATCTCGCTGAACTTCGACTGGGGCACCGACATGGCGCAGGCGACCTTGCAGGCGCAATCGGCGATCAGCGAAATTCTCGCGACGCTGCCGCCCGGCACGACGATGCAGGTGCGGCGCATGGACCCGACCGTGTTTCCGGTGCTCGCGTACAGCCTGACCTCGACGCAGCAGTCGCTCTCGGCGCTGCGCGATCTCGCGCAGTTCCAGATGCGTCCGCTGCTGTCGTCGGTGGAAGGCGTGGCGCGCGTCGAGGTGACCGGCGGCGCGCAGGACGAATTCGAAGTCGCGGTCGATCCCGTGCGCCTCGCCGCCTACAAGCTGTCGCTCGCGGACGTCTCGAAGGCGATCGGCGCAAGCAACGTGCTGATGGCGAACGGCCGCATCGAGGATCACGACAAGCTCTACCTCGTCGTCAGCAACACGACGATCACGCAGCTCGACGAACTGCGCAACGTCGTGGTCTCCGCGAACGGCAATGCAAACGGCGCACAGATCCGCCTCGGCGACGTCGCCACCGTGCGCGCCGGCGTCGTGCCGCAATGGATGCGCGTCACCGCCGACGGCCAGGACGCGGTGCTGCTCAACATCTATCAGCAGCCCGGCGCGAACAGCGTCGCGATGGCGCGCGCGATCCGCGCGAAGCTCGCCGCGTTCGGGCCGCAGATGCCCGCAAGCGTGCATCTGTCGAACTGGTACGACCAGAGCGAACTGGTGATCGCCTCGGCCACCAGCGTGCGCGACGCGATCCTGATCGGCATCGTGCTGGCGGCGCTGACCTTGTTCGTCTTCCTGCGCAACGGGAAGATCACCGCGATCGCGGTCGCGCTGGTGCCGGTCGTGATGGCCGCGACGATCCTGCTGCTCGACGTGTTCGGCATGGGCTTCAACATCATGACGCTAGGCGGCATGGCCGCCGCGGTCGGCCTCGTGATCGACGACGCCATCGTGATGATCGAGCACATCGTGCGGCGCATGCGCGAGGCCGGCGCGCACGCGTTTCATGGCCGCGTGATGGCCGCGGCGCTCGAATTCACGCGGCCGCTCGCGGGTTCGTCGGCGGCGACATTGATTATCTTCGTGCCGCTCGCGTTTCTGTCGGGCGTGACGGGCGCGTTTTTCAAGGCACTGTCGGTGACGATGGCAAGCGCCCTGTTCATTTCGTTTCTCGTCACCTGGCTCGCGGTGCCGATTCTGTGCGACCACTGGCTCAAGCCCGAAGACGCCGAGGAGCATGCGGAAACACGCCTCGCCGCGTGGCTGAACCGGCGCTATGCGGCGCTGGTCGGGCGCGTGATCGCACGGCCGCCGCTCGTGCTGCTCGGCGTGCTGCCGCTCGTCGTGGTGGCCGCGTTCGCGTTCACGCGCGTCGGCAGCGGCTTCATGCCAAGCATGGACGAAGGCGGCTTCGTGCTTGACTATCACACGCAGCCGGGCACCTCGATCACCGAAACGGACCGGCTCATGAAGCAGATCGAGCAGATCATCCGCGCGAATCCGAACGTCGCGACCTACTCGCGCCGCACCGGCGCGGGTCTCGGCGGCGATCTGAACGAACCGAACAAGGGCGACTTCTTCGTGCGGCTCAAGTCGGGCAAACGCGAGCCGATCGAGACCGTGATGGAAGAAATCCGCGCGCGGGTCGAAACGCAGGTGCCGGGCGTCAACATCGAACTCGCACAACTGATGGAAGACCTGATCGGCGACCTGACGGCCGTGCCGCAGCCGGTGCAGATCAAGATCTTCTCCGACGACACCAACACGCTGCAGGCCACCGCGCGCAAGGTCGCGGCGCGTATCGGCCAGATTCAGGGCATCGTCGACGTCGACGACGGCATCAACCCGGCCGGCGATGCGCTCGAGCTGCATATCCTGCCCGCTGCCGCGGCGGCCGAGGGCATGGACCCGCAAGCGATCGCGCAGGCCGTCACCGACATGCTCGAAGGCAATGTCGCGACGCAGTTCCAGAGCGGCCCGAAAACGGTCGGCGTGCGGGTGCGCGTGAGCGGCGCGCGCGAACTCACCGATACGCAACTGGGCCAGTTACAGATTCGCGCGCCCGACGGGCATCTGTTTGCGCTCAAGCGCGTCGCCGATCGCGTGACCGTCACGGGCCAGCCTGAAATCAGCCGCTCGAATCTGAAGCGCATGGTCGCGGTGACCGCGCGCATCGACGGCCGCGATCTCGGCTCGACGATCGCCGACGTGCAGAAGGCGCTCGGCGACGCGAACCTGCTGCCGGCCGGCGTCTACTACGAACTGGGCGGCCTGTATCAGCAACAGCAGATCGCGTTCAAGGGGCTCCTGACCGTGTTCGGCGCCGCGCTCGCGCTCGTGTTCGGCCTGCTGCTGTTTCTCTACGAGCGCCTGCGCGTCGCGCTCGCGGTGCTGGCGATGCCGCTGCTCGCGGCGGGCGCGGTGTTCATCGGCCTGTGGGTCACCGGCATCGAGCTGAACATCTCGGCGATGATGGGGATGACGATGATCGTCGGCATCGTCACCGAGGTCGCGATCTTCTACGTGTCGGAATTGCAGGCGCTGGTGCGCGACGAGGAGATGCCGTTTCACGAAGCGCTGCAGAGCGCCGGCCGCAATCGGCTGCGCCCGATCGCGATGACGACGATTGCCGCGATTCTCGCGCTGCTGCCGCTCGCATTTGCCTTGGGGCAAGGCTCGGCGATGCAGCAGCCGCTCGCGGTCGCGATCATTTCCGGGCTGATCGTGCAGTTGCCGCTCGTGCTGTTGCTGTTGCCGGCGCTGTTGAGGCTGCTGATGAAGAAGCAGACGGTGTGAGGTGTCGCCGGGTGACGCGGCGCGCCGGGTTCATTCGTGCCGGGCGTGCCGTGCTACGAGCCGTACCTGCTGACCTGGCTGCTGCCGTGCCGTGCGTTGATATCGCGCCGGAGTCGCGCGGCATCCGCATCGAATCCGCGCCACGACGCTTCATGGCCGCTTCATTGCCACCTCATCGCCACCCCATCGACGCGTCAGGCGAGCACGTCCGCAAAGCCGCCGACCGGCGCGCCAAGCGCACGAATCGCGGCGGCCACCCGCGGCGACAGCAGTGCGTGCAATTCGTCGGCATGACGGTAGTCGTGCATGCCGGCGCTCAGCGCCTCGCCTTCGACCGCCGGGTGGCAGTAGATCTCGCCGACGCCATGCGGCAGATCGGCGAGCGCGGCAAGCCATGCCGCTTCGTCCATCCGGCCGCTCGCCGCGATCCCGACCACGTAGTCGTTATGCGCGATGCCGGCTCGTTCGAGACGCCTCTTCACCTGCGCGATCCACGGCCGCAGCCACAGCGGCGCATTGGCCTCGAACGGCAGGCGCATCGCCTTCATGCCGTAGTCGCGGCCGATCTCGAGAATCAGGCCGAGCACGGTCGGATGCAGATGAAAATGCTTGTGCGTGTTGACGTGATCGAGCGTGAGCCCGCTCGCGGCGAAGGCCTCGAACTGCGCGCGGATTTCGCGCGCGAGTTGTCTGCGCACGTGCGGCAGAAAGAAAAACCGCACACCGTCGCGCACCATGTTGCTGCCGAAGCGACCGTGTTCGTCGAGCAACGCGGCGATCTCCGCGCGCGGCGCGAGCGCGGCGCCGTCGGCGAGCACCAGATGCAGACCCACGCGCAACTGCGGCAATCTGCGCGCACGCTCGATCGCATCGCTCGCGGCCGGCGCGCCGACCATCAGGCTCGCCGCGCGCAGCACACCGTCGCGATGCGCGCGCTCGACCGCGCAGTTCACGCGCGGGTGCAAGCCGAAATCGTCGGCGGTCACGATCAGGCCGCGTGGCTTAGCCGCCATCCGAGGGCTCCATGGCGGGAAGCCGTCCGCCGCGCTCGGCAGCCGGCGTTTCGAGTCCCATGCGCGCGCCGCGCCACACGACGTGCGAGCCGAACGCGCTGACGAGCCATTGCAGCGCGAGCAGGGTGTCGCGCAGCGGCACGAGCGGCAGATCGCGCCAGAAGGTGCGCTCGCGCCGCGCGGCACGCAGATGCAGCAGCAAACGCGCCCCCAGGCACACCACGCTCGCCGTCGCGCTCGCAACCACGGCGTACTGCGATGCGAACGGCGTGTGCACGCAGGCGTGGGCGGCGAACGTCGCGCTCAGCCATGCGCTCGTCAGGAGCCACGGCGTCGGAAACGTAATCAGCAACGACATGAAACCGGGCGGATTCACCGAGCGGATCGTGCGCAGCCAGCGCGTTTCACGTTGCCAGAGCGCGGCGAAGGTCGGCTCGATCACGTCGGTCGCGACCACCACATGCGAGAGCACTGTTTGCAGACCGAGTGCGCGCACGTGCTCGGCGAGCCAGTAGTCGTCGGCGAGACAGTTCTTCAGCGCGTCGAAGCCGCCGATGCGTTCGAGCGTCGCGCGCCGCAGCGCGAGCGTCGCGCCGAAGCCGAAACGGCGCGAGCCCAACGCATGCGCGACGCGCACCGACGGCGCGAACCACTCGTTGATGAAAAGCGCGCCCACGCGCGGCCAGAAACCGCCGACCCCGCGCGCAACGTAAAGACAGGTGACGACGCCGACGCCCGGGTCCGCGAGCGGCGCGGCCACGCTGTCGAGATAATCGGCGTCGACGGCGATGTCGCTATCGGCGATCACGATCACGTCGTGCCGCGCGCGCTCCGCCATGTTGATGAGATTGCTGACCTTCAGGTTGCTGCCATGCACGCGCGTGTCGATCGCGAGTTCGATGTCGTGCCGCGGATAAGCGGCCTGCAAGCGGCGCACGACCGCAATCGCGGGATCGTGCGGCGACGACACGCCGAGCACCAGCTGAAAATGCCCGTGCCGCTGCTCACAAAACGTGCGCAGATTTTCGTAGAGACGCGGTTCGGCGCCGCACAGCGGCTTCAGTACGCTGACGCCGACCTGCGCGAAATGACGGGGCGGCGGCTCGACGCACGAGCTGTTCGGGGTATGAGCGGTGTATGCAGTATCGGTGCCGCCAGCATGAGCAAGCGCCGCGCCGGCCGCGCTTCGATCATCGCCACGGGCAGCGGATCGACGGGCCCATCGATGCGCGAACCACTTCGGCGCCTCGTCGCGCCGCACGCCGAAAAACGGCATCGCGACGGCGGCCACCACCGTGTACAGCGTTGCGCCGATACAGCCTGCCAGCAGGACCCATTGGCATGCATTCAGCACCTGCGCCACCATCGCCCGTGCCCGTCAGTGCCCGGCCAGCACGAACGCCTGCCCGGTCAGGCGCAGATGAAGCACGACGAGCCAGCGCCGCGGACAGCCGGCGGCAATCGCAACCGGCGATGCATGGCGGCCCGCCGTCGCGTAATCGTGCTTCACCGCGAATTCGAACGCGACCTGCGCGAATTCGCGTGCGACCACCACGCCGCCGACGATCAGCGCGAGCGCGAACAGACGGAACGACATGGAAGCGAAAAAGGTGTGGGATACAGGCAGCATCGGCAGCGTGACGCACAGCAGCGTGTCGGCGCCCATGGCCGTGACCGAGGCGACCAGCAGATGGGCTCGCAGCATGTCGATGGTGGCTGGCTTCATAACGTGCCTTGTGCGTGGCCTTGCGGCCTGAACGGATGCGCGGCGTCATCGGCGGGGGCTGCTCGAACACGTTGATCGACGCCCCGATCGGCCTGAAATATCTACCGCGTCAATCAATCGAAGTCCTTGCGATAAGTTTTCGACAATCTGACAACCCGATGGTCTCGCGCGCATCTCGCAACCCGCGGCGACCATCCATAAATAGCGCGTCGATGGTATCGATTCAAGCTGAAGGATACCTTAAGCAAACCTATGGTATGAAGTAGCTGACGAACGGCATCGTCCCACCAGGATGCCGCGCCCCGGCGCTTGCACAAGCCGCCGGGAGTTATGCAATAAACCTGAAAAACGGAATCTCTGCCCCATGCGTGTACTCCTCGTAGAAGACGACGAGCTCATCGGCTGCGGTGTCGAAGCCGGTCTGCGCCAGGCCGGCTTCACGGTCGACTGGGCCTGCGACGGCCACAAGGCCAGCCTCGCGCTCGACACCACCCGTTATGCATTGATCGTCCTCGATCTCGGCCTGCCGCGCGTGAGCGGCATGGAACTGCTCAAGCGGCTGCGCGACGCCGGCAACGACGTGCCGGTGCTCGTGCTGACCGCGAAAGGCAGCGTGATCGAGCGCGTCGGCGGTCTCGAAGCGGGCGCCGACGATTATCTCGGCAAGCCCTTCGATCTCACCGAGCTGATCGCGCGTTGCCGGGCCCTGCTGCGCCGCGCACAAGGTCGCAGTATCGATCTGATTCGTTACCAGAATCTGACAGTGAACCCCGCCGCGCAAACGGTGGAGATCGACGAGACGCGCGTGCCGCTCACCTCGCGCGAATGGGCCATCCTGCTGCAATTGCTGACCCATCTCGGCATTCCGCAGTCGCGCTCGCAACTCGAGGAAAGCCTGTACGGCTGGCAGGAAGAAATCGAAAGCAATGCGATCGAGGTCCACGTGTCGAACCTGCGCAAGAAACTCGGCGCGGGCCTCATCAAGACCGTGCGCAATATCGGCTATGTGATGGAGAAGCCGTGATGGGCCCGTCGATTCGCCGGCGTCTCGTGCTGCTGGTGCTCGCGAGCATCGCGCTCGTGTGGGGCATCGCGCTCGTCTCGAGCTACCGGCAGGCGTCGCGCGAAGTCGGCGAATGGGAAGAGGCGCGTCTCGCGGAACTGGCGCAGATTCTCGCGCTGCTCGACTCGACCAACCTGAGCACGCTCGCCAATGCGCGCATCGACGTGCGCGAAGAGGAAAAAGGCGGCGAGCCCGGCGCAAGCCTGCTCGACGACGACGACACGCTGCCGCGCGACGCCCTCTTCCAGGTGCGCGAGACTAACGGCGAGGTTCTCGCGGGCAGCCCGCAACTACACGCGCTCGCCGCCTGGGACTTGCCGCTGCCCGCCGCGAGCGGCGCGCAGGACATCGTGCTGGGCGGCCAGCTTTATCACTCGTTCACGCTGCGCGACACGACGCTCGGCCATAGCGTGCGCGTATTCGAGCCGGCCAATACGCGCAGCGACCTCGTGAGCGGAGTCGCGAGCCGCATCGCGCGGCCCACGCTGATCGCGCTGCCGGTGCTCGCGCTGCTCGTGTGGATCAGCATCGGCTTCAGTCTCGCGCCGCTGAAAATCCTCTCGGTGGCGATCCGTTCGCGCGACATCAACCGCATGGAGCCGGTCGGCATCGGCCGCACGCCGATCGAGGTGCGCCCGCTCGTCGACGCGATCAACCAGATGCTGTCGCGGCTGCACCATTCGCTCGAACGCGAACGCGCGTTTACCGCCGATGCCGCGCACGAACTGAAGACGCCGCTTGCCGCGATCAAGGTGCAGGCCCAGGTCGCGCTCGCCGAACCGGACGTCGCCTTGCAGCGGCTCGCGATGAAGCGCGTCGTGCAAGGCGTCGATCGCAGCGCGCGGCTTGCCGAGCAGTTGTTGCTGCTCGCGCGCCTCGACGCGCAGGAGAAGTTGCCGACCGAGCCACTCAAGCCCGCGACGATCGCCAGAACCACGCTGCTCGCGAATCTGCGCAACGCGCAGCAGAAACACATCGACGTGATGCTGACCGGCGACCTGCTCGCGGAGATCGACGCGGAGCCGGTGCTGATCGGTATCCTGCTCGACAATCTGCTCGATAACGCGATCAAGTACGGGCGCGCGGGCGGCACGGTCGAAGTGGCCGTGCAGCATGCCGACGAGCGTGTGCAGGTGTGCGTGCGCGACGACGGCCCAGGTGTCGCGCCCGACGATCTCGCGCGGCTCACGAGCCGTTTTTTCCGCGCGCCCGGCAATCAGGCGACGGGCAGCGGGCTGGGCCTGTCGATCGTCGCGCGGATCGCCGAGCACTTCGGCGCGAGCCTGCAACTGGGCGCGGGTATCGGCGAGCGCGGGTTGGCGGTGAAGGTGTCGTTTCCGGCTTACGGGGCGACGCGCTGAAGCACGCCGCACTGAAGCACGATGCACCGAGCGCGGCGCAACGCTCAGCGCCGGCCGCGTTCGAGGTTCGCTTCGCCGAGCGCCGAACCCTGCTCGGCCAGTTCCGCCCGCATGTCATGCGGCACGGTCTGGGCGGGCCGGTTGCCGGCCGACTCGGCGAACTGCCATGCGATCAACCCCGGCACGAACATCAGCAGGTCGCGAATCCGCCGCGCGGCCGCGAGCGCGAGACAAGTCGCCGGATCGATGCCGAGTGCGCCGCCGATCAGAATGAAGCCGCCCTCCTGCACGCCGAGCCCGCCTGGCACGAAGAACGCCGCGCTGCTGATCGCCTGGATCAGCGACTCGATCACGACCGCTTCGACGAGCGTCACGTGCACGCCGAGAAAATACAGCGCGAGCCAGATTTCGAGCGACGTCAGGAAGCATTGCAGCGGCTGCCAGAAGAACAGATAGCGCAGTATGACCGCGCGGCGACGCCAGATCAGCTTGATCGCCTGGTCGATCTGCGCCGACTGGCCGACGAGCTCGGCAAGCTTGCCGCTCGTCATATGGTTGAGCGCACGCGTCATGCGCTCGAACGGATTCGCGTGCTGCACGAGCGCGAACAGCACGAGCAGCGGCGTGAGCACCACGACGCCCCACGCGAGCTGTCCGGCGAGCCGCAGCGTGCCCGATTGCGCGTGGGCGAACAGGAAGCCGATACCGACCATCGTGAACAGCAACTGGCTGATGACCGTCAACTGCATATCGACGACGATGCTGCCGACCGCCGTCGACGAGCGCACGCCCCAGCGCCTCAGCATGCGGAACGAGACGAGCTCGCCGCCGATCCGCGCGACCGGCAGCATGCTGTTGACCGACTCGCGCACCCACACGAGATGCAGCATCCTGCCGAAGCTCGGACGGTTTGCGCCGCGAATCAGCGAGCGCCAGTCGCAGGCGTTGGCCATCATCGGCAGCACGTGCGCGAGCGCGGCCAGCACGAGGCCCGCGCCGGCCGCGCGCAAGGCGCCGAGCACGGCGCTGGGATCCTCGCGCCACACGAGCCACAATGAAATGAGCAGACCCGCAAGCGCGGCCGCGCGACCGAGATGCTTCATCGCGCGCCGACCTCGCAGGCCGTGGTGATGGCGGCCGGGCGCTTCGTCACGCGTGCCGCCGCGACCAGGCGGTGTTGCGAACCGCGCCCGCCTGCTTCCTTGAAAACCTTGTCGATCATTCGCTGCCCAACCTGCCGTTCGTTCGTCATTCGTCCTGTGCCGCCGACAGCAGTCCGTCGCCGTCGACCTTGAAGCTGAAGCCGCGCCAGATCACGCGCGAGGAGCGGAAGCTCATGACGAAAATCGCAAACGATACGATATCCCAGAGCGGCAGCAGCCAAAGATCGCGGTACGGCCTGCGCAACGCGCGATCGGACGACAGTTTCAACGCGAGCCGCGCGCCCATCGCGACGAGCACGAGCGGCCACGCCCAGAGCGCCGCGCCCGAAAACACCAGCGCGAGCAGCGCAAACGCGGACGGATGCACGAGCGCCGAGCCGAAATGCCCGAGTGGATCGATACGGCGAATCGTGCGGCTCCAGCGCAGTTCGTGCGTGATCAACTTCGCCGCGCTCGATTCGACGCACGCATGCGAAATCGCGAACGGCGGAATCGCGACGTCCTCGCCGATCGCGCGCACTGCCTCGCCGATCGCGTGATCCTCGGCCAGATGCCGCGCGAACGGCTTGAAGCCGCCGATCCGCTCGTAGGTGTCGCGCCGCATCGCGATGGTCTGGCCGAAGCAGGGTCGCGCGAGCCCGAGCGCGAGTCCGGTGACGACGCCGGGCAGGAACTGGTAGTTGGTCGCGATCGCCGAGAGCCGCGGCCAGAAGCCTGGATCGGGCTGGCCGCGATAGGCGCACGTGACGAGCCCGACGCCGGGCTGCTGCAATTCGCCGATCACGTTGCGCAGATAGTCGGCGCCGACGCCCACGTCGCTGTCGGCGAATACGAGCACGTCGTGACGCGCCTGCGGCAGCATGTTGAGGATGTTGCTGATCTTGCGGTTCGGGCCGTAGAGACGCGCATCGGCCACCACGCTCATATCGGCGTCCGGATGCAGCCGGCGTAACGCGTCGACGACTTGCAGCGCGGGGTCGGCCGAGTCGTGCACGCCGAACAGGAACTGCACCGGCCCCGGATAGTCCTGCTCGCAGAAGCTCGTGAGATTGTCGAGCAGCGCCCACTCGTTGCCGTGCAAAGGCTTGACGACCGTGACGGGGGGAAAGCTCGTGGGCTCGGCCACCGCCCTCGCGAAGAAGCGCCCGATCAGCGCGCTCGCGAGCACGGTATAGCCGATGCCGACAACCGCCGCCGCCGCGCACGCATACGCGAGCGCGAGGCCCGCAAAATGCGCGACGAGATGCGCGGCGTTCACGCCTCGTGCGCGCGCAGGAAGCGGAAGAATTCGACGCCTTCGCGCAGACGCCGTTTCATCATGTCCCAGCTCGTCAGCATTTCACGCACGATCTCCCAGATCTTCGACGGCCGGAAATAGAAGCGCTTATAGAAGTTCTCGAGCTGGTGATAGATATCCTCGCGCGACAGATGCGGATAGCCGATCGCCGCCAGCTGCACGCCTTCCTTGCTGACGAGGTTGATCACCTTGTTCTCTTCGAGCCAGCCGTTTTCGACCGCCTGGTTGTAGAGCGTCGTGCCCGGATACGGCGCGGCGAGCGACACCTGGATCGTATGCGGATTGATCTCCTGCGCGTAGGTGATCGTCTTCTGGATCGTTTCCTGGGTTTCGCCGGGCAAGCCGAGAATGAAGGTGCCGTGAATCTTGATGCCGAGCTTGCGGCAGTCGTCGCTGAAGCGGCGCGCGATGTCGGTGCGCAGCCCCTTCTTGATGTTCAGCAGGATCTGGTCGTCGCCGGATTCGTAGCCGACCAGCAGCAGGCGCAGGCCGTTTTCCTTCATGATCTTCAGCGTCGAATACGGCACGTTCGCCTTCGCGTTGCACGACCACGTGACGCCGAGCTTGCCGAGACCGCGTGCGATTTCCTCGACGCGCGGCTTGAAGTCGGTGAACGTGTCGTCGTCGAACATGATCTCCTTGACTTCAGGCATGTTGTCGCGAATCCACTTCACTTCGGCGAGGACGTTCTCGACCGAGCGCGTGCGGTAGCGATGCCCGCCCACGGTTTGCGGCCACAGGCAGAACGTGCACTTCGAACGGCAGCCGCGGCCCGTGTAGATCGACACGTACGGATGCTTGAGGTAGCCGATGAAATAGTTGTCGATCTTCAGGTCGCGCTTGTAGACCGGCGCGACGAACGGCAACTCGTCCATGTTTTCGAGGATCGGGCGCGCTTCGTTGTGCTCGATCGAGCCGTCGGGCGCGCGATAGCTCAAGCCCTTGATCTGCGCGAACGGCTTGCCCTCGGCCACTTCCTGACAGGTAAAGTCGAATTCCTCGCGGCAGACGAAGTCGATGGCCTCGCTGGCGGTCAGAGAGTTGTGCGGATCGACCGCGACCTTCGCGCCGACCATGCCGATCAGGAGCGACGACTTGCGCTTTTTCAGGTCTTCGGCGAAGAGTGCATCGGTCGGAAAGGACGGCGTGCTCGTATGGATGACGACGAGATCGTATTGCGCGGCGATATCGAGCGTGGCTTCGACGGAGAGGCCGTCGGCGGGCGCATCGAGCACGCGGCTATCGGCAATCAGCGCAGCCGGCTGAGCGAGCCACGTCGGGTACCAGAATGAACGGATTTCACGCTTGGCCTGATAGCGCGAACCCGCGCCACCATCAAAGCCATCGTAGGACGGCGCCTGCAAGAACAGGGTTTTCATGGATGCTCCAGCAAGCCTTTTTAGGCGCTTTCGGTTTTCGGTCGGGATCTATCTGATCCATTGCCCGCGGACATGCGCAGCGATCATGCGTTCGACCTGCACATGACAACGGCCGCGGTCCTCGAAGGCCACGGGCAGTGGCGAAGATAGTACGGAGCAAAGCTGAAGGAAACCTGAAGCATGATACTGCGTTCCGGCCCCGCGCGGCAGCGTCGCGAGGGTCGATTCAGGGGGATTTTCGTGTGATGCGATGCTTGTCGCATCGATATGGTATCGGAATGGAAAGACGTGGCTCGAAGCGCGGTGATTCACGCGGCGCGCTACATGACCCCGCGCATGAACAGATACAACAGATACATCCGCAGGCGCATGACGACTCGCGCGAACCCGCCACGCCCCGGCGGCAAGAGGCATGCCATCCACGTCGCCACAAGCCCGCGTCCGGTGAGATTGCGCGCAATCAGATAAGATAATTGGTATCGGCAGTTCAATCATGGCCGCGCAGGTCCTGTCGCTTCTTGCTTCACGACCGCGCGGCCTGTCGTTTTTCCCACTCACAGGAACCCAGCATGGCTATCCCGAGCTACACCGATACCCGACTTCTGATCAACGGCGAGTGGTGCGATGCCGCCAGCGGCAAGACCCTCGACGTCGTCAATCCCGCGACCGGCGAGGCTATCGGCAAGGTCGCGCACGCCGGCATCGCCGATCTGGACCGCGCGCTCGACGCCGCGCAGCGCGGCTTCGAAGCCTGGCGCAAGGTGCCGGCCAACGAGCGCGCCACGATCATGCGCAAGGCCGCCGCGCTGGTGCGCGAGCGCGCCGCCGACATCGGCCGCCTGATGACCCAGGAACAGGGCAAGCCGTTCGTCGAAGCGCGTCTCGAAGTACTGGCCGCCGCCGACATCATCGAATGGTTCGCGGACGAAGGCCGCCGCGTGTACGGCCGCATCGTGCCGTCGCGCAACGTCGCCCAGCACTCGCAGGTACTGAAGGAGCCGATCGGCCCGGTCGCCGCGTTCACGCCGTGGAACTTCCCGGTCAACCAGGTCGTGCGCAAGCTCTCCGCGGCGCTCGCCTGCGGCTGCTCGTTCCTCGTGAAGGCGCCGGAAGAAACCCCGGCGTCGCCGGCCGCGCTGCTGCAGGCCTTCGTCGAAGCCGGCGTGCCGGCCGGCGTGGTCGGCCTCGTGTTCGGCGATCCGGCTGAAATCTCGAGCTACCTGATCCCGCATCCGGTGATCCGCAAGGTCACGTTCACGGGCTCGACGCCGGTCGGCAAGCAACTGGCCGCGCTGGCCGGTTCGCACATGAAGCGCGCCACGATGGAGCTCGGCGGCCACGCCCCGGTGATCGTCGCCGAAGACGCCGACGTCGCGCTCGCGGTCAAGGCCGCCGGCGCCGCGAAGTTCCGCAACGCGGGCCAGGTCTGCATCTCGCCGACGCGTTTCCTCGTGCACAACAGCCTGCGCGAAGAATTCGCCGCGGCGCTCGTCAAGCATGCCGAAAGCCTCAAGCTCGGCGATGGCCTCGCCGAAGGCACGACGCTCGGGCCGCTCGCCAATGCGCGCCGTCTGAGCGCGATGGCCAAGGTCGTCGACGACGCGCGCAAGACCGGCGCGACGATCGCAACGGGCGGCGAGCGCGTCGGCTCGGCCGGCAACTTCTTCGCCCCGACCGTGCTGACCGACGTGCCGCTCGAAGCCGACGTATTCAACAACGAGCCGTTCGGCCCGATCGCCGCGATCCGCGGCTTCGACAAGCTCGAAGAAGCGATCGCCGAAGCGAACCGTCTGCCGTTCGGCCTCGCGGGCTACGCGTACACGAAGTCGTTCGCCAACGTGCATATGCTGTCGCAGCAGATGGAAGTCGGCATGCTGTGGATCAACCAGCCGGCCACGCCGACGCCGGAAATGCCGTTCGGCGGCATCAAGGATTCCGGCTACGGCTCGGAAGGCGGTCCGGAAGCGATGGAAGCCTACCTCGTCACGAAGGCCGTGACGGTGATGGCGGTTTAACGACGCACTAATAGAAAGAGACAGGCCGGCTCCGCGCTTGCGCGCGGAGCCGGCCTTTTCGTTTCCGACGCCTTCGGAATGGCGCGTCAGACGTGCGCGTCGCGCTCGTTGAGCGGCGGCGCCTGCGTGGCCGCCGCGAACTCCTCGCGCAACGCGTCGCGAGCATGATGCCGGCGCACCCACAGCGCCGTGAGAATCGGCACCAGAATCGCGGTGACGAGGCAAGCCGTCGCGACCATCGCGGTCGCGGCCGGCACGAGCGGCTTGAAGCTCGGAATCATGTCGGCGATGATCGCCGGATTCGCGACCGCCGCCCCCGCCGTCGACGATGCCGCAAGCCCCGCCGCGCCATTGCCGCCCGCGATCCAGCGGTCGGCGAGAATCAGCGGAATGCCGGTCACGACGATCACGCCGAGGCCTAGCGCGATGCCGGGCAGCCCGCTCGTCACGATCACGTTCAGATCGATGCCGTTGCCGAGCGCGAAACCGAAGAACGGGATCAGCGGATGCACGCAGCGGCCGAACAGGTCGCGCAGCTCGCTATCGAGGTTGCCGAGCACGAAGCCGATCAGGAACGGCAGCACCGCGCCGACGAACAGGCGTGGCTCGAAGAACGCGACGCCGGTCGCGCCGAGAATGATCATGCTGATGAGCGGCCCCGATTCGACGGACATCAGCACGAACGCGCCCGCCTCCTCCTTCGTGCCGTACTGCTGCATCACGGCTGCGTAGAGACCGCCGTTGGTCATGTCCATCGAGGTCGTGATCGCGAGCACCGAGAGCCCCGCGAAGAGCCCGGTCTTGATGCCGTCGATCGGAATGAAGCGCGCCGCGATCAGCGTGACGACCCACGCGACCGCCATCTTGGTGGCGAGCAACGTGCCCGATTTGCGCAACACGGTGCCGGTCGCGCGCAGATCGATCGTCGCGCCCATGCAGAAGAACCACACCGCGAGAATCGGCACCGTGCCGGTAATCAGGCCGTTGGTGAACGAGCCGAAGTATTTGCCCGCGCCGGGCGCGAACGTGTGCACGCAGGCGCCGAGCAGCAGCGGCACCAGCATCAGGCCGCCAGGAATGCGATCGATGGCCTTTTTGATCTTCATGCCTCCTCCATGGACGGTCACGTCCCGTTGACGGGTGGATTACCCGGGGTCATGTCCCGTTCTGCGCCGGGCTCTCCCTGTCCGGCGCAATATAGCACCACAAAAGGAACATCGTTCCGTTTCTTTTTGCAAACGCCGACTATCGTTTACCCGTTACGGCACTGAAACCCTTGCCAGCTTTAATGACGCAGAGCAATATTTTTCGGACCAGCGTTCCGGAATCGAAATTGTGCGTTACAGTGCTCGGGCACAGGGCGCGGCACAGCGCCGATCCTGCGAGCGGAGAACGATAGATGGTCTCGGCCGCATTCCGGCGGGCCGCTGGGGTATCCCGGACGATCTCGCGGGGCCCGTGGTGTTTCCGCCTCGCTGGCGTCGGACTACGTGCATGGACATACACTCGCGGTAGACGGCGGCCGGCTTGCGCGCTAGCCCGGTAAGGCGACGGCGCGGCTCGGCACAGACAGGGAATGACGGACATGGCGGCAACGGAAACACGACGCGATAAAGCGCGGGACGAGACTAACAGCAAGGCGGTCAGCAGGACTGACGAGAAGATGCGCGGCAAATCGCGCAAGCACACCGCCGACGCATCGCCCGAGGCGGACGGCGGCGAGCGCGGCGAATCCGCGTCGTCGGTGGGTCGAGTCTTCGCGATTCTCGGCGCGATCGGCGACAGCGGACAGATCGGCATCAGCGAGCTGTCGCAACGGCTCGGCATGTCGAAGACCACCGTGCATCGCGTCATTCAAACGCTGAAGGCGCTCGGCTACGTCACGCAGGAAATCGAAACCGAGCGCTACCGGCTCACGATCCGTCTGTTCGAACTCGGCGCGAAGGCGCTCGAAAGCGTCGATCTCGTGCGCGAGGCCGACACCGAAATGCGCCGCATCGGCCAGATGACGCGCGAAGCGGTTCACCTCGGCGCATTCGACGACGACGCGATCATCTACATCCACAAGATCGACGCCGACTACGGCCTGCGCATGCAGTCGCGCATCGGCCGGCGCAATCCGCTGCACAGCACGGCGATCGGCAAGGTGCTGCTCGCGTGGATGGCGCCGGCCGATGCGCGCGAGGTGCTCTCGCACGTCGAATTCCGCAAGTCGACGCAGAAAACGCTGACCTGCGCCGAAGCAGTGCTGAGCATTTTGCCGCGCGTGCGCGAGCAGGGTTTCGGCGAAGACAACGAGGAGCAGGAAGACGGCCTGCAGTGCATCGCGGTGCCGGTGTTCGACCGCTTCGGCCGCGTGATCGCCGGGCTGTCGATTTCGTTTCCGACGATGCGCTGCGGCGCCGATACGAAGCAGCACTATGTCGCCCTGCTCAAGCAGGCCGGGCTCGCGATTTCGGCGCGGCTCGGTTATCGCGAGACGAGCGCGCCGGAGCCCGTGGGGACGCCGCCCTAGAGGGCGTACGATGGGCTCGATGAACCTGGGGTGCCTGGGGTGCTTGATGAAGTACCGCAGCGGCACCTGTGATGCGCACGTCGCGTGCTCGTATCCGATCGAAGCTTAAGAGAAGCTGATGGCGCAACACGTGCGATGTCATCGATCCGACATGCGCGCGCAGGCGTCATGCGGCCTCGGATCCCCAGTCTGCAACTGAATGTATCCGCGCGATACCTCCGACGCGAAACACGATTCGGCCTGCCCCGCCGTGCCCGCGAACCGTCAATGTATCGAACGCCCGCTTCATACCGATACCTCAAGGGCTCGCGCCTACGCTTCTTTTCATAGCGCGCTCAAGGGCTTGCCGATCCGCTTAACAATCCCCTGTCATTTCGACGCGTTAGGCTTGCCGTTTTTCCGTCACGTCCGTTGTCACCGTATGGCCGCGTTGCCGCGCGCGCGTATCGACACGTCCTGTTACACACAAACACACCGATAATCGCGCCGCTCAGTAGAGTTCGGTTCACACGAAACACAATGGCAACTTTTGCCAAGGGAGCAACATCATGAAGAAAATTTTCGCACTCGTCATTCTGGCCGCCACGCTCGGCGGCGCATTGAGCGGTTGCATCGTGGTCCCCGACGATCATCATCACGACCATCACTACGACCACGATCATTATTGAGCGGATGGTGCGCGCTTCATGAGGCATTCGTGAAGCCGCGCGCCGACGCGCCTGACCTCACCACACTCATCAAAACAGAGAACACACTATGAGTCACTCTCGCAGCCGCTGGATGTCGTCGGCGATCGTCGCGGCCCTCGCGATCGGCGTATCGTCGGCCGCGTTCGCGCATGTCGACGTTGGCGTTAACATCGGCATTCCGGGCGTCGTGGTAGCGCCGCCCCCGCCGGTCTATGTGCAGCCCGCGCCCGTGTACGTGGCGCCGCCGCCCGCGGTCGTGATCGCGCCGGGCTGGTACGGCGATCGCTACTACGATGGCCATCGCTATTGGGGGCGGGACGAGTGGGAGCATCATCACGAAGAATGGCACGGCGATCGGCACGATAACGGCTGGCACGGCCGCGGCCACGATCACGACGATGGTTGGCACGGGCATGGGCACGATCACGATCACTGAACGATGCCCGGCGGCGGTCCTGCCGCCGCGCCACGCCGGCATTCGCGCCACCCCTTCGACAGGAGCGACGACGTGCTACACAACGATCCCAGGCGCGTGAGCGCGCATATCGACGGCGCGCTGATCTGCGCCGAATACAGCGAGCAAACGGGCCAGCTCTGTTTGCGTCAGGACGGCATGCTGCTGCGCGAGTGGTTTCCGCCGCATTCGTGGATGGCGATCGCGTCGGTGGCCGGCGCGCGCCACTGGGGCACCCGTCCCACCGACGACGATCTGCTTGCACTGCTGCACAACGAGATGGCGTTGCTGCGCGCGTCGTGAGCGCATTGTGAGTTCATAGTGAGTTTTCACGGCAACGCTATCTCCCCCCTCATTTCAGCGCCACCGCGCCGGCCGCTTCATCCGTGGACGCATCGTCTTGCGCATCCTCGGGCGCGTCTTTGTGCGCGTCTTTGTGCAATACGCGCCGCATCATCAGATACACGCCGCTCGCCGACACCATGGCCGGCAGTGCCAGCAGGCTGAACACCGCGCCGAACTTCCAGCCGAGCCCCATCAGCGCCGCGCCGACGAGCGCGCCCGCGACACCGCCGATGCGGCCGATGCCGAGCATCCACGCGACCCCGGTTGCACGCGCACGCGTCGGATAGAAACTCGCCGCAAGCGCCGACATCGACGTGACCGCGCTCGTCGCGACCGTACCCGTGAGGAAGATCAGCGTACCGAGCCACACCTGATGGCCGACGCCCTGCCCGACCAGCAACACGAGCGCGCCGACCAGCACGAACGTGAAGGCGATCACGCGATGGCCGGCGAAACGGTCCATGATCCAGCCGACGCACAGATTGCCGAGCACGCCGCCAAGCGGAAACAGCGAGGTCATCAAGGCAGCTTTTTCGCCCGAAAAGCCGGTGTCCTTGAACAGCGTGGGCAGCCAGTTGGTGAGCAGGTAGTAGATCAGCAGCCCCATGAAATAGGCGAGCCACAGCATCAGCGTGCCGAAACGGTAGCGTGCCGACAGAATGATCGAGAGCGCGCCTTTGGTACGCGCGTTGCCTGCGCTGTGCCGCACGTCGATCGCGAAGAAATGGCAGCCGTCGAAGCGGCTCTGCGGCGCAATGCGTTGCAGGATTCCCGCGATACGTTGATCGGCCTGCTTGCGCACGGCGAGAAATTGCGCGGATTCCGGCAGCAGCACCATCAGCAGCACGGTCAGCACGATCGGGCCGACGCCGCCCGCGACCAGCACGCTCGGCCAGCCGAATTGCGGAATCAGCCACGCCGAGGCGAGGCCGCCGATCGCGAGACCGCATGAAAAGCCGCAGAACATCGCATTGACCGCGACCGCGCGAATGCGAGCGGGTGCGTACTCGGACATCAGCGTGACCGCGTTCGGCATCGCCGCACCGAGACCGAGGCCGGTGAAAAATCGCAGTAAGGTCAGCGATTCGATCGAGGTCGCGCGGGCCGCGGCGAGACTCCATAGTCCGAAGAAAAAGACCGACAGCACGAGCACCGTCTTGCGGCCGATGCGATCCGCGAACGGACCGGCCGCGAGCGCGCCGATGCCGAGTCCGACGAGCGCCGCACTCATCACCGGGCCGAGCGCGCTGCGCGCAATGCCCCACTGCTGCACGAGCGACGGTGCGATAAAGCCGACCGCAGCCGTGTCGAAACCGTCCGCCGCGACGACAAGAAAGCACAGCACGAGAATCGTCCACTGGAATGGCGAAAAGCGCTGCGCGTCGATAAAGGCCTGCACATCCACATTGCGTTCGGAGCGCGTCATTTGCATGCTCCCGTTTCAAGGCGAAAAGGCGTGGCGACGCCGTGCGGGCGTGATGCCATTGCCGGCAGGGTCGTTGGCGCCGGCGCGTCACCGCATTGCGGTCCGCTACAGGGCCAGGGTTGGCGCTTGTTCATTGCGATGTCTCCGTGAAATGACGAGATTTTTTTATTGTTTGGATTACTACTGAAAGTGCGGACTCCTGAGCCGAACCAGAGGCCGGTTTCGGCGAGTCGATTGGAGTCCAGTCGCATGCGGCGCGGGCCGATGCGGCTCTCCGAGACAGGAAAGCCGCATCATCCGGCGCGATTCGTTACTTCTGACGCGGTATCGCGAGCCGGCCTTGCGTCAGCCGTGAGCCTGCTGGATATGCCGATCGGTTATGCACGCACCGTGCGAACCGATCGTGCGCCGTTACGCTGGCCGGCCAATGAACGGTTCCTGCTCAGGTGCCGCTTCTCAATGCCGTGACCGGCGCGTTGTCGCGCATGCCCGCGCTGCTCCCGGCCGCGCCGTCCTGTGCTTTTGCCGCGTTGCCGCCTACGCCCACACCCGCGAGATTGCGCCCCGTGATGTAGCCGAAGGTCATGATCGGCCCGAGCGTGATGCCCGCGCCCGGATAGTTGCCGCCCATCACGCTCGCGCGATCGTTGCCGACCGCATACAGTCCGGCAATCGGCGCGCCCGCCTCGTCGAGCACTTCGCCGGTGACCTGGGTCGCGATGCCGTCGAACGTGCCGAGGTCGCCCATCAGCACCTTCAGTGCGTAATACGGTCCGTCGCCGATCGGCGCGACGCACGGGTTCGGCTTGTGCTCGGGGTCCGCGAGATAGCGGTTGAACGAGGTCGTGCCGCGGCCGAACTCGGGGTCTTCGCCGCGCACCGCGTTGACGTTGTAGCGCTGCACCGTGGCTTCGAGCGCCGCGCCGTCGAGCCCCGCGTTGCGCGCGAGTTCGGCGAGCGTGCGGCCCGTGCTCAGATAGCCGTTGCGCAGCAGCGGACCGAGCGGCACCGGTGCGGGCTTGGCAAAACCGAGCCCGTATTTGCGGATCGTCGCGTGGTCGCAGACGAGCCACATCGCGGTTTCGCGTTCGCTCTCGCACGCTTCGATCATGGCGGCGCCCACGTCGTGATACGAATTCGCTTCGTTGGTGAAGCGCTTGCCGCCACGCGTCACGCCGATCACGCCGGGCTTGTAGCGATCGAGAAGATGCGGAAACACACCGACGCTGCCGTCGCTCATCGGCACGCGCGACACCGGCATCCACGCCGCGGCTTGCGGATAACGTATCGCCACCCGCGCGCCGAGACGTTCGGCCATGCCGAGCCCATCGCCGGTATTGCCCGACGGCACCGGCGATACGTGTTCGCCGCCCCGCCGCACATGCGGATAGGCACGCGCGATACGCGCCACGTCATGCGAGAAACCGCCGCACGCGAGCACGACGCCACGCCGCGCGACGATGTGCCGCTCGCCGTCCGGCCCATTGACGAGCGCGCCGGTGACGCGCCCGTCCGTCACGATCAATTCGCGCGCGGCGGTATTCGTGTGAATCGGAATGCCGAGATCGAGCGCCGATTTCGCGAGACGCGCGGCGAGCGCATTGCCGCTCGTGATTTGCACGCCGCGCCGGTACAGCGCGAGATCCTTCAGATGGCTCGCGAGACGCTTCGCGACGTACAGCGCGGACTTGAGCGAACGCGTCGCGTTGAAGAAGTGCTTGAGGTCCGCATTCGACGAGTTGAACATCATGCCGATGAACGTGATCGTCTTGAGCGGCGGACGCAGCCGCGCGATGTCCTTGCCGAGCGCGCGCGCATCGAACGGCGCGGCCACGACCGAGCGGCCGATATCGACACCGCCGCCCACGTCCGGGTGATAGTCCGGGTATAGCGTCGGCACGAATTTGACCGTGGTCTCGCGCTCGAAGAAATCGAGCATTTCCGGGCCCGTGTCGAGAAAGGCCTCGACGCCGGCGGCATCGAAGAACGCGCCGGTTTCATTGCGCATATAGGTCAGCGCCGCTTCGCGCGTATCGCTGACACCATTGCTTTGCGCGTGACGGTTGCCGGGAATCCACAGCACGCCGCCGGAAAACGCGGTCGTGCCGCCGAAAAACGGCGCCTTTTCGATCACGACGACGTCGAGTCCATGCTTGCGCGCGGTGATGGCCGTCGAAAGGCCGCCCGCGCCCGAGCCGATGACGAGCACGTCGCAGGTCAGCGCAGCGCTGTGCGTTGCATTGGTCATGGTATCGCTTCCTTGTAGGAGAACTTAGCGAGAACTTAGCGGGCGGCTTGCACGGCCTCGAAACCGGGACGCGGCACGAGATCCATCAGCATGCTTTCGAGGCCGCCGTCGACGGTGATTTCCGCGCCGTTCACATAGGCGGCGCGCGTGCTCGCGAGAAACGCGACCACGTCGGCGATATCGTTCGGCTCGCCGATGCGGCGACTGGCCGTCATCGCACTGCGGCGGCGTTCGATATCGCCCTGCTCATAGAACGTGGCAGAGAGCGGCGTGCGGATCATGCCCGGACACACGGCATTGCTGCGAATGCCACGCGGCCCCCACTCTGCCGCGATCTGCTTCGATAGCAGCGTCACGCCCGCTTTGCCCGCGCTGTATGCGCCGCTATAGGTTTGCGGATGATGCGCGGCCACCGAGGCGACGTGCACGATAGCGCCGGAACCGCGCTTCAGCATGCCGTGGCCGAACTGCTGCGAGCACAGCATGTAGCCAGTCAGATTCACGCGCAGCATCGCGTTCCAGGCGTCGAGTCCGATCTCTTCGATACCCCCCGGCCGCAGCAGACCCGCGTTGTTCACGAGCACGTCGGCGGCACCATAGGCAGTTTCGACGGCCGTTACCGCGCCGCGCACGCTGTCGATATCGCCGATATCGCACGTCAACGCGAGCGCATCGACGCCGCTTGCGTTCAGCGTTTGCGCCAGCGCCCGGCACTTCTCCTCATCGCGATCGAGCAGCGCGAGACGCGCGCCGGCCCCGGCGAGCACCTGAGCGATCGCGCCGCCGATTCCGCCCGCCGCTCCACTCACGACGCACACGCGCCCTTCGAGACCGAGCCAGTGCCGTGAGTGTGCATCTCCCTGGTGCGGCTTTGCCTGCGTTTCCGCGTTATTAGTCATCCGAATCTCCATGGTTCTGATCGTGACGGCGATGCGCTGTCGCGGCCTGAGCGCCGCGCTATCCACCGTATCTTTCATGGCAAAAAGTATAGCGACGCGGCTTGCGCGGAAATTGGACAAAGACGGCGCATCGCAGGACAATTCGAACATAGGAGACGAAACGGCATGAGGAATATCCCTAACTACGATCTGTACGGCGAGTCGGTACGGCCGCCGTGGTACGACGCGTTCAATTTCGAATGGATCGTCGAGCGTAGCCGGCCGAATGACTGGCATATCGCCGCGCACCGGCACGATGCGTTGCTGCAGATTCTCTATATCCGCAGCGGCACGGGGCACGTGCTGGTCGAAAGCGAAAAGCTCGCGATCGAACCACCCTGCCTCGTGCTGCTTCCCGCGCAAACGGTGCATGGATTCGTGTTTTCGCCGGAGATCGACGGGCTCGTGATTACGGCCGCGCAGCGGGCGCTGGAATCGATTTCGAAGGTAGTGTCGCCGGGACTGTTGCCGGTGCTGCAGCGGCCCGCACTGATCCCCGTGCGGCGCGAAATCGGCGAGCACACGCTGATGCCGTTATTCGGTTTGCTGGAGCAGGAATTTCGCGGCAGCGCACGCGGTCACATCGCCGCGGGCATGTCGCTGATGATTGCACTTTTTGTGCAAGTAGCGCGCCTGGCCGATGCCGTATCGAGCGCCGGCGCGACGACCGGCTCGACGATCAACGACCGGCGCGCGGCGCAGCTCAAGCGGCTACGCGAACTGATCGCCGCACACGTGCGCGAACATCAGCCGATCGATTTCTATGCGGAAAAACTCGGCGTTACGGCGGCGCAACTGGGCCGCATCTGCCGCGAGGAACTCGGCCATTCCCCGTTGTCGCTCGTCAACGATCAACTGATACGCGAGGCGCAGCGCGATCTGGTCTACTCGGGATCGAGCATCAAACAGATCGCGCATGCGCTCGGTTTCGAAGATGCCGCTTATTTCAGCCGCTATTTCCGTAAGCAGACCGGCGTCACGCCCAAGGAATTTCAGTCGGCGGCGCATCGGGACCTGTCGATCAATTAGGGTTCCCGAGCGCCGCGCGAGGCGCATCGCTTATAGCATGCCTTGCATCTGCGCGCCGGCCACGCCGACGTAGTTCTCCGCGAGCACCGTGGCCGCCGTGCGCGAGGTCGTCACATACTCGAGTTCGGCAACCTGCAACTGCTGCTCGAACGCCGAAGCGCCTTCGATACGATGCATCATGCTCGTCATCCAGTACGAGAAGTGCTCGGCGCGCCAGATGCGCTTGAGCGCGGTTTCGCTGTAGCGCTCGAGCAGATCGGTGCGGTTTTCCTTGTAGAACGCGTTCAGCGCCTGGCTCAGCACGTTCACGTCGGCGACCGCGAGGTTCATGCCCTTCGCGCCGGTCGGCGGCACGATATGCGCGGCGTCGCCCGCGAGGAACAGGCGCCCGTGCTGCATCGTCGTCGAAACGAAACTGCGCATGCCGACGATGTTCTTCTGGAAAATCTGGCCGTCGACAATCTTCTGGCCGTCGTGCGAATCGGCACGCGCATGCAGTTCCGCCCAGATGCGATCGTCGGACCAGTTATCGACCGAGTCTTTCGGGTCGCACTGGAAGTACATGCGCTGCACGTTCGGCGAGCGCGTGCTGATCAGCGCGAAGCCGCGCTCGTGACGCGCGTAGATCAGTTCCTCCGACGACGGCGGCCCTTCGCTCAGGATGCCGAACCAGCCGAACGGATAGACCCGTTCGAAGTCCTTGCGGAGTGCCTGGGGAATCGCCGCGCGCGACACGCCTTGCGAGCCGTCGCAGCCGATCACGAAGTCGCATTGCAGTTCGTGCTCGGCGCCCTCGTGGCGATAGCGGATCGACGGCGTGTCGGTGTCGATGCCCTGGATCGACGTGTCCGTCACGCCGAAGCGCAACTCGGCATTCGCGGCGACGCGTGCCGCGACGAGGTCCTTGATCACTTCGTGCTGGGCGTAGACGGTGATCGCTTTACCGGTGAGGTCCATCAGATCGATGCGGCGGCGCTTGCCTTCGAAGGCGAGTTCGAAACCGTGATGCAGCGCGCCTTCCGCTTTCATGCGTTCGCCGAGGCCGGTTTCGGTCAGCAGGTCCATCGTGCCCTGTTCGAGCACGCCGGCGCGGATGGTGGATTCGATCTGGTCGCGGGTACGCGTTTCGAGCACGACGGACTCGATGCCGCGCAGGTGAAGCAGGTGGGAAAGAAGCAATCCGGCGGGCCCGGCGCCGATGATGCCGACTTGAGTGCGCATGCTGTGTCTCCTGAATGTGGCGATGAATTGGCGCACAGTGTGACGATCACGACCGGTATCCCGCAACGCGATAAATTGGATAGGCTGTATCGCCTCAGGAGATAGAAGGCTGATGGTGAAGACGCTCGTGGCGCCCTCGCATCGACCGAAAACGCACGCCAGGCGGGGCTTTCCGCCGAGCTCAGGAATTCACGGCGCAGTGCGTCGATGTGACGCACCCCTCAGGTAAACCCCGATGCATTCAACTAGACAAGAAACAGCCGATACACGGGATTGTGTGTCTCTTCCCAGTACGGATAGCCGAGTGTCCTGAGAAAACGATCGAACTCCGCGTTCTCGCTTGCGGGCACCTGGATGCCGACGAGAATCGAGCTACAGTCCGCGCCCTGGTTGCGATAGTGGAACAGGCTGATGTTACAGTTCGGCGCCATCGACGAGAGGAATTTCATCAGCGCGCCCGGGCGTTCCGGGAATTCGAAGCGGAACAGGCGCTCGTCGAGCGCGAGCGGCGAGCGGCCGCCCACCATGTAGCGGATGTGCTGCTTCGAGAGTTCATCGAGCGTGAGGTCGACGGTGGCGAAACTGTGGGCTTCGAACGCGCCCGCGATCTGCGCCGACTCGCTGCGGTTGCGGATCTGTACGCCGACGAAGATGTGCGCCGAATTGGCATCCGCGATCCGGTAGTTGAATTCGGTGACGCTGCGCGTACCGACCAGTTCGCAGAAGCGTTTGAAACTGCCGCGCTCTTCGGGAATCGTCACTGCAAACACCGCTTCGCGCGCTTCACCGACTTCGGCGCGCTCGGCAACGAAGCGCATGCGGTCGAAGTTCATGTTCGCGCCCGAGGTGATCGCGATCAGCGTCTGATTTTCGATGCCCTCCCGTTCGGCATACTGCTTCGCACCGGCCACCGCCAAAGAACCGGCCGGTTCGAGCACGCTGCGCGTGTCCTGGAACACGTCCTTGATTGCCGCGCACAGTGCATCGGTATTCACGAGCAGCACTTCGTCGAGATACTCGCTGCACAGGCGGAAGGTTTCCTCGCCGACGAGCTTGACCGCCGTGCCATCGGAGAACAGGCCCACTTCGTTCAGCGTCACGCGCTCGCCCGTTTTCAACGACGCCGCCATCGCACACGAATCATCGGTCTGCACGCCGATCACCTTGATCTCGGGACGCACCGATTTTACGTACGCCGCCACACCGGCCGCGAGCCCACCGCCGCCGATCGGCACGAAGATCGCGTGAATCGGCCCCTGGTGCTGGCTCAGGATTTCCATCGCCACGGTGCCCTGGCCTGCGATTACATAGGGGTCATCGAACGGATGCACGAAGGTCAGGCCACGCTCTTCCTGCAGTTTGACCGCGTGACCATACGCATCGCTATACGACTCGCCGGACTGCACGACCTCGACGGTCGGTCCGCCATGCGTGCGGATCGCGTCGACCTTGAGCTGCGGCGTCGTGACCGGCACCACGATGATTGCCTTCACGCCCATACGTGCCGCCGACAACGCCACGCCCTGCGCATGATTGCCCGCCGACGCGGTAATCACGCCGCGTTGCAGCGCCTCGGCCGGAATATGCGCCATCTTGTTGTACGCGCCGCGCAGCTTGAACGAGAACACCGGCTGGTTGTCCTCGCGTTTCAGATAGACCGGATTGCGCAGCCGCGCCGACAGGTTCGGCGCATGTTCGAGTTCGGTCTCGCGCGCCACGTCGTAGACGCGCGCGGTCAGGATTTTCTTCAGGTAGTCGTGGGAAAGTGCAGCGCGCTCGGCCGCGACGACGGCCCGTTCGAGTTTGTTCGATAGCAAGGCAAGCTCCTGGTTAACAACGAAGATGCAACAACGATGCAACAACGAATCGACCGCGATCGATGGCAACGGACCACGATCGGCAGCAAGTTCGCCAGGAGGCAGGCAGAAAAGCGGACATAAAAAAACCCGCCTCTGTGGCGGGTTAGTTTGTCACTGCCTTGTCTGTTCTATCCGACGTGCGCTAACCCACCATTCGATGAATGATGCTAATAATCAGCGCAATACGGATGTCGAGGCAGTGCATGCAGGCGATCTTCGTCGACCCGGCGGGCTTTGTCAATCCCGCAATGCTCGACGCTGCCGGGGCGTGCAGGCTCGAACGCCCCGGCGGGACAGCAGAGCGACGTTCAATCCTGCACGCCGCTCTGCTTTCTGAATGCGGTGAGAATCCGCTGCTCCAGCGCGTTGTAATCGCGGCCAAAGTGATGGTCGCCGGACGTGCGGATCACGTCGACACCGGTCTTGTCGAGCGCCGGACACAGCGTGTCGGTCTCGCTCTCGCCATAGAAGCATTGCACGATCGACGGCGGCACATGCGTCAATTCGGGCCGCACGTTCAGTGCCTTGTCGCTTGCGGGCATGCCGAGCCAGCCGCCCACGCGAATCTGGAAATCGGCGTCGGGTGCGAAGCCGAGCAGCGAGATCAGCGACACCTTCGCGCGCTGCTCCGCGGGCAAGCGGTTGTACGCGAACGGCATCACGTCCGCGCCGAACGAATAGCCGACGAGCGCGATGTGTTGCGCGTGCCAGCGCGCGCCGTAGGTTTGCATCACGCGCGCGAGATCGCGGCTCGTTTGCGCGGGCGGCTTCTCGCTCCAGAAGTAACGCAGGCTGTCCCAGCCGATCACCGACACGCCATCCTTCTGCAACGCCTGCGCGATCGTCTTGTCGAGATCGCGCCAGCCGCCGTCGCCGGAGATCACGATCGCCATCAGGCCGTTCGGATGCGCGGCCGGCAATTCGATGAGCGGCAGATCGGACACGTCGTCATCGCCCGTCGATACCGATTGCAGATGCGGCGTCAGCAACGCAACGAGACGCGTGCGATCGGCCGCGCCCGTGTTCGCCTTTTCGACGAAGCCGGGCACCTTGTCGCGAATCACGGTCGGGTCCGGCGCGCACGGGTGAAAGCGCGCGTCGAGCGTGCGCTCGGCATCGACCGAGACGGCGCCCGCAATCGTGTTCGACGGGGCCTGTTCGAGCACGTGCATCGCGAGCGTCGCGCCCTGCCCCGTGCCCGCGACGATCGGCGCGAAGTACTGATTCGAGCGCGCTTGCCGTTCGAGCTGATGGCTCAACGCTTCGGCATCGCCGACGAGCTGATGGCAGGTCTCTTTCTTCGCGCTCAGGTTCGCGACGTATTGCGCGGTATCCACGCCGACGGTCATCGCACCGGCCTGCGCGAGCGCATCGGCGCTTTGCTGATCGGCCGCGCTCCAGCCGCTCGCCTGCGAATACAGCACGACGAAGCCGCGCAACGGCCCATCCGGCTGCGTGACCCGGACCTCGCCATAGCGGCCGCCGGCGACGGTGGTGGTAGTGGTAGTAGTGGTGGCCGCATGCGCGAGCGCGCCGCCGCTGAGAACGCTCGCCGCGATGGCGAGCCGGAAAAACGGATGCAAGGTCATGAACGCCGGCCTCCTGCCAGCAACGACAGGTCCGCCAGCGTGAAAAACACGCCCATCGAACCCGATGCCGCGAGATAACGCGGCTCCCAGTGCGGCTGAAACTTGCTTTTGAAAGCACGCAAGCCGCGGAAGTTATAGAAACGGCCGCCGAAGCGCCACACGATACCGGCAACCCGATGCCAGCGCGACGCCAGCGGCGTCGGCTGAACGCCCGAGAGCGGCGCGATGCCGAGACTCAGCGAGCGGAAACCGGCCTGCTTCAGATGCAGCGCGAGCTGCGTGAACAGATATTCCATCGCGTACGACGATGCGCTTTCGAGGTGGCGCATCACGCCGACGGTCGCCTCGGTATTCAGATCGGTCGTCATGAAGGTCACGAAGGCGACCGGCTCGCCGTTCTGGCGCACCAGCATCACCGATTGCGCAGCCAGGTATTCGTCATGGAAAGCCGCGACCGAGAAGCTCTTCTCGCGCGCGTCGCGGCTGTCGAGCCAGCCGTCGGAAATGCCGCGCAGCGTTTCGAGCGAGGCCGGCACGTTGGCCTGATCGATCACTTCGACCGTGAAGCCGTCGCGCTCGCCGCGCTTGAGCGCATAACGCAGATGCGCGCGGTGCGAGCCCTTCAGATCGAAATCGTCGAGCACGATATGCGCTTCCTCGCCGAGCTTCATCAGCGTGAGACCCGCGTCGAGATAAAGCGGCAGCGCATTGGCACGCACCTGGTAGAACGCGGCGCGGCCGCCGTGCGCATGTGCGAGCGCGACGAACTTGCCGATGAGACCGGCCCACTCCTCGCGCGGCCCCACCGGATCGTGCAGCGCGGCCCACGTGCGGCCGTATTTCGCGTACATCAGGAACGCTTCGCGCGATTCCGAAAACAGGAAGCTCTTGTCGCCCATCAGCGCGAGGCCGGCGTCGCTGCGCTCCTGCGCACGCACGATGCGCGCGGCGTCGTGCAAGTCCTCGGGCGCCGGTTTGACGAAACGCCCCGGCGCCGGACGCAGCAACTGCCAGAACGAAAACGTCGCGGCGAACAGGCTGGCGGCCAGTGTCGCGCGCAGCGCGCGCGGGGCGCGTTCGTCGAAGGCGAACTGCCACCAGAGATCGCGCGTGTACGGCACGTCGCGGAAGGCGAACAGCATGACCCACGTCGCCAGCATCAGCACCATGGCGATCGACACGAGCCAGCCCGCCGTGAAGCGCTCGGCGAACAGCGACGAATGACGGTTGAAGCGCTTGCGCGTCGCGAGCAGCAGCGCGATCAGCATGCCGAGCACGCCGGCCTCGACGAACGCGAGACCTTTGGTCAGCGACAACGCGAGGCTCGACACCGCGAGCACGAGCGTCATCCACCATGCCGCGTCGAGCCGCCGCAGCAGACCGCGCGCGACGAACAGCAGCAGCACGCCGAGCACGCTGCACAGCATCTGCGAGCTTTCGAGCACCCACAGCGGCACCATATCGCGCAGGATATGGATGCGTTGCCAGAACGCGGGCGTCGCGCTCGAAATCACCAGCATGCCGCCGACCACGAACGTGACGAGGCTCAGAAACAGCGGCGCGAGTTCCGACACGCGCTCGGCCTGCAGCCGCGACAGATGGTTCTTCAGCGCACGGCCTTCGAAACCCGCGAGCAACGCGGCCGACACCAGCAGCGGAACGCCGAAATAGATCGCGCGATAGGCCAGCAGCGCGGCAACCATCTGCTGCATCGGCACACTGCCGCTCAGCGTAAACACCATCGCCGCCTCGAACACGCCGACGCCGCCGGGCGTATGGCCGATCATGCCGAGCAGCATCGCAGCCGCGTAGACGGTGATGAAACCGATAAAGCCGACGTTCGCGTGCGGCAACAGCGTCCATAGCGCGAGACCGGCGGCCACCACGTCGAGCACGGCCAGCGCGACCTGGGCAAGCAGATCGCGGCGTGCGGGGATATCGAATGAAAGCCAGGACCAGCGCGTGCGGACCGGCCGCGTTTCGCGGCGGCACGCGGCGGCGGCGAGCCCCAGCGCGACCAGCAGCGCCGCGCCGCTCCAGCGCAGCGCCACCGGTGTGAGATGCAGCATCGGTGCGAGCTGGCCCGCCATGCAGACCATGCCGAGCGCGGTCATCAGCACGAGCGCGAGCGCCAGCGACACGCTGGTAAACACCGTCATGCGGCCGATCTGCGCGGGCGTGACGTTCGCCACGCCGTAGACGCGGGCGCGCACCGCCCCGCCCGTCAGCGCGCCGAAGCCGGTGGCATTGCCG